>JAQTVL010000049.1 GCA_028706835.1 Phycisphaerae bacterium
GGATCGACTTGGGGACTGAGAACCGCCAGCTCTTCAGCACGGGCCGCAGCCAGCAGTTCGACGTCGGAAGAGGCCAGGATGATCGGCGCGGCGCTGCTCCGGGCAAGCACGGTCGCCACAGCCAAGTGGGCCGCGTCTGCTCCGCGAAGGTGGTGCTTTCGTGCAAAGCGGACGCCCGCGTCCTGAATCCGCTTTCCAAACTGGATCTTAACAAACGAGCGGTAATCCTCTCTCAGCAAGGCGAAAGTCTGCTCTGTTATTTCGGCAGGGCGCGAGTTTTGAGCGTGGCGGCGGGCGATGGCTGAGGCCACTTCGATCAGGCCCAGGTGACAGGACGCCAGAACATGCCCGGATCGCCAGAGCGAGTTTACGCAGTCGGTCCCGCTCTCGCGTTCATAGCGTGGAACCCAGGCGCTGGCGTCGAGGTAGAAGATGCTCATCGTCGGTCGCGTATTAGGATTTCCGAGGCAGACGGACCCGGCATTTCATTCGGCTCGAAAGGCACGTACTTTCGTCGGCCCGGCGGCGGCAACTCGAATATCTTTCCAAGTTCGGGGTTCTTCCTGATCTTCTCTCGCAACTCGGCCCAATCATCTTCCACTTGTGGACCGGGCGAACTTATCGTCACCATCACCTGCACATCCTGGTTCCTCTCGGGCACGGGGATTTCCAGTCGCAGGATTCCGTCGTCGCCGACGTGGGCCGTCGTTTCAATGACCATGGTCGTTCTCCAACTCAATCCTAACGGCTGGCGGCTCGTTCAGCAACCGATTCCCGCCTGGCCTCGCGCCAATTGGCGGCCCCCCTTTATTATATCGGAACGGGAGGATTCAGTTCCCGTTGGTTCGGTACGTCTTCAGCGGCCAACTGCCGCCGGCGATGCCTTTGCCCGCGATGATCGCGGCGGCGTTCTCGATCACCCGCGGCACGCTGCCGAAGGTAACAATCAGGCAGTCGGCTTCGTCAATGGCTACGCTCTCGCGATACGGGCTGGCGGCCAGCAGGATCACCGGCTTTCCGGTGGCGATGATCTTCTTCACCAGCTCCGAATTCGTCGGGTTGCCGCGCCAGTAAAGCGAGTGGACAACGACCACGTCGGCCCAGGCCGCCCCGGCCAGCACCTGCCGCTCGTCCTCCTCGGTCACGTTCAGCTTGCACTCCCAACTGCGGACGTCGGCGAAGTGGCGGCGCAGGAACTCCGGGCCCATGTGCGAGCGATACCAGATGTCGTCCGCCTTCTGCTGCCAGTCCTTATTGTGCTGGTCGGTGTAGAAGACCTTCGCGTCCGGGCGGATCGGCAGAAAGCCTTTGCGATCGCGCACGACAATGGCGGACCGCTCGGCTGCCTGCCGGGACAGACGGATCGTCTCCGGGTCGCGGATCGCGGCCTCGGCCCCGGCCGGGTCGACCTTCGGCGACGCGAACATGCCGTAGTCCCACTTGAGGCTGAGCACCCGGCGAACGTGGTCGTCGAGTTCAGCCAGCGGGATTCTGCCGTCGTCGAGGTATCGCTTGATCCACGCGACGGCCTCGGGGATGTTCTCCGGCGAGCCCTTGGCCAGCACGAGGTCGTTGCCGGCGGCCAGGGCGGCGGCGCAGGCTTCGCCGTAGCATGAGAACTTCTCCAGCACGCCGCGCATGCCGATCGCATCGGTCGTGATCACGCCGGCGAATCCCATCTCGCGGCGGAGCAGGTCGTGAACGATCGGCCTGCTGACCGAGGCCGGCATCGCCGGGTCGTAGGCCTCGTAGATCGTGTGGGCGGTCATGATGGCCGGCAGGCCCGCGGCGATCAGGGCGCGGTAGGGGAACAGTTCCAGGTCCGCCAGCCGCTGACGGCTCGCCCGGTTGATGTCGGTCGAGAAGTGAACGTCGACGGCCGAGTCGCCACGCCCGGGGAAATGCTTGCCGGTCGCGACCAGCCCGGCGTCGCGGAACCCGCGGAACAGCGCCAGCCCGAACGCTGTGGCCGTCTCGCGGTCGTCGCTGAACGATCGGGTGTTGATCTCCGGGTTGCGCGGGTTGATGTTGATGTCCAGCACCGGCGAGTGCAGCCAGCGGATTCCGACGGCCCGCTGCTGCCGGGCCGCGGCGTAATAGCAGCGATAGGCGAACTCCGGGTCGCCGGAGGCGGCCAGGGCCATCTGGCTGGGCAGCAGGTTCACGCCGCCGCGGCAATAGTCCTGCGAGAAGTCGCCCTCCTGATCGCCGACGAAATACAGCGGAATCCCCAGGCGCGTGCCGAGTGCGATGCCCTGCACCTGGTTCAGCAGCGACGCATAGACGGCCGGCGTCGCGTAGGGGCTCAGCCGCTGCTCGACCTCGCCGCCTTGTTTGAGCCGATTGGCGTAGGGCTCCGCGGTGTAGATGTGCGGCGTGACGCGCAGGCCGGCGCAGTGGAAGTCGCGGACGTACTCGACCACGTGCGGGTGGACCATCGTGCCGCAGAACTCAAGCGTGAGGCACTGGCCGACCTTCTCGTCCAGCGTCATGCGGGAAACCAGGTCTTCGACGAATCGCTGCTTATCCGACATGCAAACCTCCATTGTTGGTTACTCGCGCACATGGTAGTATGCCTGCCAACGGGGAGGATGTCTATGCCAACGTTGCCAGTGCCAGACTTGATCGAGTTCAAGTTTCAATTCATCCGCGACGGCAAAGCCGTCGGGTGGAAGAAACGTGGCCTGCTGGACGAGTCGCGCCTCGTGTTGGACAAGCAGGAGATTCCACTCACCGGCGTGACGCGGGTGATCCGGGTGCGCCGCCGCTTGCTGATCCAGTACGTTGAGCCGGATTCTGACGGGCAACCAACCTCGTGGTCCGTCGCCGTCGGTGTGTACGGCCGGTGGTTCGCGATGGTCAAGCGGAAACTCGACCTGAGCATCGCCACTCGGCTCCTTGAGGAGGCTCGGGACCAGTGTCGCGATCGCGGCCAGCCGAATGAATTCCGCAGCCAGGCCTGTCCGCATTGTGGGTGCGGGATTGACCTGACCGGGTTGCCGCGAACAACATATATCTACTGCCCATTCTGTGAAACTGTCTTCAACGACAGCGGCATTTGCACGTGCGGTGACGACTACGGGGTGTGCGGCACGTGCGGGTTGTTCGGCCGGATCGTTGACTTTACCGAGTGGTATTTTTTCTTTCTGCTCGTGTTCTGGTACTTTCAGACTCGCGAACACCGGCTATGCACGAGCTGCCGCAGCAGCCTGAGGTGGGGGATGTTCTGGGCAAGTCTCGGAGGGCTTGTCTCGATCTTCCCGTATCTATTCACGCGTCTGCTTACCGCCCGCCCACCGAGCCGTGTCCAGCGGGCATTGCGGCGCGGCGGCCGACTCGCGCGGAAGGGAAAGCCCGATGCCGCGGGGAACGCCTACGGCCCGGCCTACGATCGTTGGCCGGACCACCCGGGGCTGCTTTTCAACGAGATTACCGCGTGCTTCAAAGTCGGCGACCAGCGCGGGACGGAGGACCGGTCAGAGCGACTGTTCCGCGCTTGTTCGAGCTACTACCCGGCCGAGGAACTACTCCGGCGGAACTCGGCCCCCGCAGCGCTGGCGGCTGCGGCGCAGGCAGACGCGGTCTGAACGATCGCGGCTGGCAACCACGTCTTCAACAAAAAGGAGGATCGCATGTCGAATCCAATGGCAACGCCGGGCGCATTCAGTTGGGTCGAGTTAATGACGCCGGACGCCGAGGCCGCCGGCAAGTTCTACGGTGCTCTGTTCGGCTGGACGTTCGATGCGTCGCCGGGGTTCGACTACAAGATTATCCGATTAAACGGCCAGATGGCTGGCGGCGTGATGCCCATGCCGCCGAACTGCCCGTCGCCGCCGTGCTGGGGAAACTACGTGACCGTGACCAGCGCGGACGAAATCTGCGTCAAAGTGAAGGCCCTCGGCGGCAAGGTGCTCGTCGAGCCGCAGGACATCCCGACGGTGGGCCGATTCGCCGTCTTGCAGGACCCGCAAGGCGCGGTGATATCGGTGATGCAGTGGGCTAAACGGTGAATCGACGACGGCCCGACTGATTCGTGACGGGAGATCGTGTTCATGGTCGAGCGACACTCCGGCAACCTGACATTCTCGTTCAACTCCGGCACGCTGACCGGCACGGTCACGCAGGCGGGCGGGCGGGTGTGGGGCATCAACTTGGCGGGGGCTCGCGGGATTGCGGTCGGCTCGCCGGAGCCGATGTCGGCTGCGTTTCCGTGGGCGCAGACTTGCCACACGCTGGATCGGCTGCGCCCGCTGCGGCCGCGGGACCTTGTTCGCGAACGCGAATTGGCCAACGGCGTCGAGCTGGACTTCCGCGTCGGTGGCGCGGACTTCCGCGTAACGATGACGCTATCCGACGATCGGCCCGATGAGTTCGTCTTTTCGCTCCAGCCGCTGCCGATCGGCCGGGCGGACCTGCTCGCGGCTGAACTGCCCGGCCCGATCGGCCCCGCGGACGGCTCGCCGATCCAGGTGCTCGCCGTGTATCGCCACCAGGGTCGGCTGTTCACCGGCCTGCCGGGCGCGTTGGAGCCGGAAGCGCCCCACCTTCGCGAGTTGGCCATGCCCGAGGGCCGGCACCGGCTGCGGTTCTTCGGCGTGCTCGGCGACGGGGAGCGGATCGGCTCGGCTGGCGCGGGCTACATCGCGATCATCGACGAGAACGCCGACGCTCAGATCACGCTCCGCCAGGAGAGCGACGGGCGAGTAAGCAGTTCGGTCGCCTGGCTGCCGAGCATGGGTACGCTGGCCTACACGCGGACGATCCGCTATCGCTTCCAGGACAACCCCACCGTGACGACGCTGGCCCGTGGGTTCCGCGAGTATGCTAAGTCGGCCGGGCTGTTCAAGTCGCTCAAAGACAAGATCGCCGAGCGGCCGAGCGTGGGCAAGTTGGCGGGGGCGACGGCGTGCTTTATCGGGTACGAGGCGTGCGGCCTCGATTACGTCGGCACGTTCCGGCGGCTGCGCGAAATGGGCCACACGGCGTTCTATGCGTTTCCGCTCTACCACATCAACTGCGGCTTCGATGACACGTTCGCCGGCATGAAGTTGATCGACATCCGCGACAAGACGGCGGGGCTGCGGGCCCTCGGGGCGATCACTGCCTCGTGGACGTATCTGGCTGGGGTTGCGGACCGCGTCGAGTTGCAGCGTCTGGCGTCGCGGAACGCCGACGGCACGATGCCGCTGAACTGGCGGATCGGCGACGAGATCTGGCCTCAGACGTGCATGGCGATGGCGGCCCAGTGGTTCGCGGGGCAGGGCGAGGCGATTCGCCAGGCCGACGCCCACCATTTCGACACGACCGCCAGCAACACGCTGATGGAGTGCTACGCGCCGTCGCACCCGCTGAATCGCCGGGGCGACCGGGCGGCCCGGATCGAACTGTTCCGCGAGGCGACTCGACACGGCTGCATTGTCGGCAGCGAGGGCGTGAAGGACTGGGCCGTTCCGCATTACGACATCGGCAGCAACAAGGAAATCCCCGTGTTGGGCGAGTCGCCCGCCTACCGCATCGTGCCGGCGCAGCACCTGGTTTACCACGACGCGCTCTTCTCCCTGTGGTGGGAGGTCCACCCGTACGATTGCCCGCACTTCGGGATTGGCGGCCATCTCGACAGCCAGTCGCTCACCGATCTGCTCTATGGCGACATGCCGCTGATCTTCCCGGTCGGCCGGCAATATCGCTGGGCGGGGCAGGGCATGGAGGCCGGCGCGGTCGAGTTCGAGCAGAGCCTGGAGATGCCGGAGGTGCCGGCTGCGGCGAAACGGTCAGCCGACGTCGCCCGCCAGTTCGGCCGCGTCGCGACCGAGGATATGACCGACTTCCGCTGGCTGTCGCTGGACGGCACGGTGCAGCAGACGGCCTTCGGCAACGGGGCCAGCGTGATCGCGAACTTTGGGGCCGAGCCGTTCCGGGCGTTCAACGGCGCGGTGGTTCCGCCGATGGCGGCGATCAGCGTGTAGTTGACAACCGCCCGCCGACTCGGCAGGATGATAGCCGTGCCGGGCTGACGTGCCTGGCTGCCGGGTGAACTCTTCAACATCGAGGGGATCATGACGGATCCGAACAATGCCACGCCATCGACGCCGCCCGCGAACCAGCCGGCCGCGCCCGCCGCGACCAAGTCCATCGACATCCGGGTCAAGGCCGTGCCCGACCAGGTCATCTTCCGCGGCTATTGGAAACTCATGTTCGTCTGGCCGGTCATCGCGCTCGGCTACCTGTTCTACTTTCTGGACAAGTGGCACTGGGCGTCGCCCGAAACACTGTTCTGGATCTGGGCGATCGTGCTCATTATTGTGCTGGTGACGATGGGCGTCGACATGGGCCGGAACATGACTGTCTTCTGGATCGTGCTGATCGCGTTGTTCTGGGTGTCGATCATGTACCTCAAGAAGGTACTCGGCTGGACGGTCTTCACGTCCATCCACAACTTCATCAGCAATCTGGCCGCGCCCTATCCGACGAAGGGGGCCCTGTTCATCAGCATCGTCCTGACGGTGGTGTACGCGGTGATGATCGTGTGGGTCCGGCTGAACCAGACCTGGCGGTTCACCAACAACGAGTTCGAGCACTTCGTGTTCGGGCGGAGCGACGACTCGCTGTCGCGCGGGGCCAAGAAGGTGAAGGTGAGCTACCACGATTTCTTCGAGATGCTGCTCTGCCTGTCGGGCACGATCGTCATCTCGAACTCGACGGGCACGCGCGACATGCGGGTCATTGAGAACGTCCCGCTGGCCCCGCTTCGCTGGCGGAAGATCGACCGCATGCTGGCCGCCACCGCCGTCACTGGCACCGCGGACGATGACGATGCCGGAGACGACGAGGCGTGAGAACCAACCGTGCCTGAGGCCCCACAACCCACGACGCCGGAGGCGGCCACGCGCTCCTTTGGCCCGTCGCACGTGCTCAATCTGGGCACGGCGCTCTACGTGCAGGACGACCCGACCGAGGGCGAGGCGACGCGGCAGGCGGCCCGCGATTTCACCCGGCACTTCCACGAACTGATCGAGTCCGTGCCCACGGCCAGCCCCGAATGCGTCTACCTCGGCAAGATCCTCGCTGCGGCTGTATCGCTGTCCAGCGGCATCAAGCGGCGCCGCGAGACGCGGGCGAAGATGGAGTCGGCGGCCGCGCAGAAGATGCGGAACATGTCCGGCCGACTGCTGCAACTGGAGTGGCGGCGGATGCTGCTGAACCTGGCGTTGCGGCTGGTGCTGCTGGCGGGGTTCGGGTATTTCTTCGCCGAGGCGTTCTTCCCGTCGATGAAGCACATGCAGAACGTGGAAGGCCGGACCGCCTCTATCGCGACGGCGCTGGGCGTGGCGCTGCTCGGGCTGCTGGTCCGCTCGCTGGTGATCACCTATCGGGTCGGGGTGATCACGCGACAGTACACGAATGCCCTCGACCACGCCAAGGCGGAATACATCGCGTCGGCCCGAAAGGAATACGCCTGGGCCGCCGATTACGCCTGCACCGCCTGGCGAGAGTTCACCGGCCGGGAGCCCGAGGTGCTCGCCCAGAACATCATGGTCTTGATGACCTCCAGCGCGATCGGGGGCAGCGTCGATACGCCGCGGACCCGGCCCGGGCTGCGCGGCAAACTTCGCGAACTGCTCGACCTGGTTCGCACGGGGACAGAGAAGGATCAACCAGCCAAACGGGGGTAGGGGTGGCGCGAAGAATGAGAAGCATGGGAGGCATGGGAATCATGCCCTCATGCTTCCCATAATCCCTATTCCCCTCTCATCACCTCCCGCCCCGTGCCTGCCTACAATCTGTCAGGTGCAACAAGGTTGTCAGTTCCTATCGAAAGGACGGATGACACATGGACCTCACGACCGACTACATGGGACTGTCGCTGCCGACGCCGCTGGTGGCCGGCGCCTCACCGCTCAGCCAGGACATCAAGAACGTCGAAGCCCTCCAGGCGGCGGGCGCGGGGGCCGTCGTCTTCCACTCCATCTTCGAGGAACAACTCTCCCGCGAGGCGGAGGCGATCAGCCGCTCCATCGAGCAGAGCACCGACGTCTCGGCTGAGTCGCAGAGTTTCTTCCCCCAGATGCACGATTTCAAGGTCGGCCCGGAAATCTACCTCGAACACCTGGCTGTGGCCAAGCAGCGCGTGTCCATCCCGATCATCGCCAGCCTGAACTGCACGTCAGCAGCCGGCTGGACGGATTACGCCCGGCAAATCCAGCAGGCGGGGGCCGACGCCCTGGAATTGAACGTCTACCTCGTGCCGACGGACCCGAAGATTCCCGGCTCGCAGATCGAACAGGTCTACCTGGACATCCTCGCCGCGGTCCGGCAGGCTGTCACCATCCCCGTCGCCATCAAGCTATCGCCGTTCTTCTCGTCGATGGCGAACATGCTGACTCGCCTCGACCGGGCGGGCGCCGACGGGCTGGTGCTGTTCAACCGGTTCTATCAGCCGGACATCGACCTGCGCGAGTTGAGCGTCGGCCCGCACCTGGTGCTCAGCACCACCGACGACCTCCGGCTGCCGATGCGGTGGATCGCGATCATGTACGGGCGACTGAAGGCGTCGCTGGCGGCGAGCAGCGGGGTACACACCGGGTCCGACGCGGCGAAGATGATCCTGTCGGGTGCGTCGGTCGTGCAGGTGGTCTCGTCGCTGCTGCTGCACGGGATAGGCCACCTGACGCGGATGCGCGACGAATTGACCGCCATCCTGGCGGAGAAGGGCTACGATTCGGTTTCGCAGGCGCGTGGCGTGCTCAGCCAGCGCACCGCCGGCCAGCCGGAGGCGTTCGAGCGAGCGAACTACATGGAGACGCTGGCGAGCTACGCGTAGGGGCGGGGCGATGGGGAAATCGCGGCAGGCGAATGTCTTTTTTTGGAGTGCGGTAGCGCAGCTACCGCTGTGGGTTGGCGCCGAAACGTGACTGCTCCGCAAAGCGGTAGCTGCGCTGCCGCACTCCACAAACGGCAAAGAATCGCAGAGCGGCGTCAAAGTCATTGCTGTCGCCCGCCGGTGTGCCGCTCCGCGGATGAACGTTTTTTGCATTGACCTGCACGTTTCCCGCGTATTAAATAAACCCCGGTTTCCCGGCGGGCGGGCCTCTTTGCGACCCGGCCCGCATGCAACCATCAACGGAGGATGCACCATGTTGGAATTCGAGGAACTCAAGAAACTGGTCGCCGAGGCGGAAGACGACGTCGCCAAGGCGGAGGGCGGCAACAAGGCCGCCGGCACCCGCGTTCGCAAGAGCATGCAGGACATCAAGAACGCAGCCCAGGTCGTTCGCAAGAAGGTCCTTGAACTCCGCAGCGAGGGAGAGGCCCAGGAGCCGACGCCGCCCGCGCCGACGGCGTGACGAAGAAATGCGGAATGTGGAATTCGGAATTCGGAATGAGAAAGGCGTGCAGAAGCGACTGCCGGCTTCTTCATTCCGAATTCCGCATTCCACATTCCGAATTCGTCCGCGGCAATAGTCACCCGTGAAACCGTTTCGAGGACCCCATGCCCGCACAGCCCTTCTGTGATTTGAACGCCTTGGACTTCGCCCGCCCGGCCTTGAGCCTCGACGACATCCGCAAGGTCAACCCGCAGCGGTTCGAGTTCGAGATGCTCACCGCCATCCTGTTCATCGACGAGGCTGCGGGAGTGATGGCTGCCTACAAGGACCTCACGCCCGAGGACTTCTGGGTCCGCGGGCATATCCCCGGCCGGCCGCTGTTTCCCGGCGTGCTGATGATCGAGGCGGCGGCGCAGATGTCCAGCTACTACATCACCAAGGCGATCGGCGGCAACAAGTTCGTCGGGTTCGGCGGCGTCGACGACGTGAAGTTCCGAGGCCAGGTGATCCCGCCCTGCCGGTTCGTCCTGCTGGGCAAATCGGTGGAGGTCCGCCCCCGCCGGGCCATCTGCGATTGCCAGGGCTTCGTCGACGGCAAGATGGTCTTCGAAGGCCGAATTACCGGGATGCCGTTCTGAAGAAGACAGCTTTCAGCTTTCAGCGGTCAGCGCTCAGCCTGAGCAGGCCGCTGACAGCTTCCTTTTTTGGAGTTCCCCATGGCCCATTTCGACATGCCGCTTGCGAAACTGAAGACCTACCGCCCCGCTGAGCCCACGCCGCGCGACTTCGACGCCTTCTGGCGCAAGACGCTGGCGCAGGCCGCCCGGTTCCCGCTTGACGCCACATTTACGCCGGTCAAGGACCCGGTCTACAAACTGGTGGACGTGGCCGACGTGACCTTCCGCGGCTACGACGGGCAGAAGATCAAGGGCTGGTTCGTCCAGCCGGCGGGCAATACGAAGAAGCTGCCGGCGGTCGTCAGCTACATCGGCTACAGCGGCGGGCGGGGCCTGCCGATCGACCACCTGCTGTATCCGTCGGCTGGTTTCGCCTACATGGTGATGGACTCGCGGGGCCAGGCCTGGAACAACCCGGGCGACACGCCGGACGAGGGCGTCATGGGCCCGCAGACGCCCGGCGTGATGACTCGCGGCATCGGCAGCCGGGAAACGTACTACTATCGCCGCCTGTTCACCGACGCCGCCCGGGCGGTCGACGCGATGGCCAGCCATCCGCACGTCGACCCGAAGCGGATCGCGGTCGTGGGCGGCAGCCAGGGCGGCGGCATTGCCATCGCGGCGGCGGGGCTGTCGGGCAAGAAGGTGAAACTGTGCATGCCGGACGTGCCGTTCCTGTGCCACTACCGCCGGGCGACGACGCTGGTGAACACGCACCCGTACGCCGAGATTTCCAACTACCTGAAATGCTACCGAGGCCGAAGCGCGGACGTGTTCAACGTGCTCGCGTATTTCGACGGCATCCATTTCGCCCCGCGAATTACCGCCCGCTGCCTGTTCAGCGTCGGCCTGATGGACGACTGCTGCCCGCCGAGCACGGTGTTTGCCGCGTTCAATCGGGTGAAGGGCGCCAAAGACATCAACGTCTACGACTTCAACTACCACGACGGCGGCGGCTCGGTCCAGGGGTTGGCGAGACTCCACTACGCGGTCAAGCACCTGTGAGATTTCGGTTGGCGTGCAGGCTTTTCGTTCGTCTTGAGCGGGTCGTAGCCGACAAATCCGGCATCGGCGATCAGCAGGCTGCCGCTCGGCAGCACGCCGGGCATGCTCCGCAAGTGTGTCCGTTTGCTGTTTGCCGGGTTATCGCCGCATCATCCGTGACGTGGCCATGTGAACCTCCTTGTCCGAGATTTGGTGCCAACTTAATCATCGGCAGGAGGTTCTTATCTTTACGAGTCACAATTACTTACCCCTTTACCCGACAACCGGCAGTTCACGGCGTAGCATGGCACTCATCAAATCACGTGCGACAGAGCACTACGAACGGACACACTACGAACGGACGGATTGACCGGGACGGATAATCCATTTACAATTGTAAACAATTGAGCGTGGTGTAGTTTTGTCGGCCATTGCCTACCGCCGACTTCGGCTGGGAAGACGGCGACAACTCCACGACTTCACCGCCACTAGCTCGTGAGGCCTGGATTATGGAAAATATCGGGAAGATGGCGGGTCGAATTCCCGTCGCGCTGCTCGGGCTCGCCCTGGCCGCCCTGGCCGTCCTGCCGGCTGGCTGCAAGCGGGCGGACGTCAAGAAAGGCTTTGGCGGCCCGGGCATCGTGCCGGTGTCGCTGGCGACGGCCAGGAAACGACACGTGCCCATCCAGATTCGCACCTTCGGCGCGGTCGAGCCGTATCGCATGGTCGCGATCCGAAGCCAGTTGGCTGGCGAGTTGACCGGCGTGTACATCGAGGAAGGCCAGGAGGTGAAGGCCGGGCAACTGGTGTTCACCATCGACTCGCGGCTCCACGAGAACAACCTGGCGGCGGCGAAGTCCCGGCTGAGCGTGGCGCAGGCGAACCTCACCCGTGACATCTCCCTGTTGGGCAACGCCCAGTCGGAGTTCGATCGGGTGCAGGGGCTCTACAAGCTGGGGCAATTTTCCGCCCCGCGCGAGCTCGCCCAGGCCTACTTCGCCCTGGGCGCGCTCAAGGCCACCACGCAGGCGGAGGAGGCCATGATCGACGGCGAGGAGGCCGCGGTTCGGACGGCGGACCTGAACCTGAGCTACACGAAGATCACCTCGCCGATCGACGGGTTCGTCGGCAAGATCCTGTTCGACAAGGGCAACCTGGTCAAGCTCAACGACGTGCCGATGGTCTGGATCAACCGCGTCAAGCCGGTGTTCGTGAGCTTCTCGATCCCGCAGACGGAACTCGAACCGCTGCGCCGCTGCATGGCCGCCGGCAAGCTGATCGTCGAGGCGACGACCGGCGCAGCCGCGATGGCAACCACCCGCCCAGGCGGCCCGGCGGCGGGGGCAGCCACCCGGCCCGACGCCTCCGGCGACGCCATCCTTGGCGAGCTGATCTCCGTGTCCAACGAGATCGACACCACGACCGGCATGATCCGCGTGAAGGCTCAGTTCGCCAACGCGGACCTGCGCCTCTGGCCGGGGCAGTTTGTCAACGTCACGCTCAACCTGTCCAGCGAGGAGGGCGTGGTCGTCCCGTCGCAGGCGGTCGTGCCGGGGCAGGAGGGGCCCCAGGTATTCGTCGCGAAGTTCGACCGCGCAGCCGGGCCGAAGGCCGGGGAGGCAACCGGCACTGTCGACATGCGGCCGGCGGTGGTTGGGCGAACGGTTGACGGCTGGACCGTGGTCGATTGCGTGACGGACGGCGAGCGGGTGGTGACCGATGGGCAGATGAACCTGACGCCGGCGTCGAAGATCGTGGAGAAGGGGGCGGTCCGCGGCGGCGCGACTGCGACCCCGACGCCGGCCCCGGCTGCCGGCGAGGTCGTTGTTCCGGAGACTGCCGAATGAATTTCACCGAGCAAAACATTCGTCGCCCGGTGATGACGACGCTGCTGATGGCGGCGATCCTGATTTTCGGGATCATGGCCTACAAGCAGCTCCCGGTGAGCGATCTGCCGAACATGGACCTGCCGTACATCGCGGTGATGGCGTTCCTGCCGGGAGCCAGCCCCGAAACCATGGCGACGTCGGTGACCACGCCCATGGAGCGGCAGTTCTCGACCATCGCAGGCATCGACGCCATGACGTCGACCAACACCCAGGGCATCACCCAGATTTCCCTCCAGTTCAGTCTCGGGCGGAATATCGACGCGGCCGCCC
>JAQTVL010000583.1 GCA_028706835.1 Phycisphaerae bacterium
ACTGGGCTCGCGTGATAGATATACTCCCTCCAATTTACAGGAGAAGCCGTAATGTGCTGGGTTGTGTTCTCTGTTCTGGTGGTAGTGCTGGCGGTCAACAATGTCTTGCTGCTCACGAAGTTGCGGGCATCGCGTCGCCGGGAGGAATCCCTCGATCGCGAGTGCGCGCGACTGACCGCAGGCAAGGGCGAGATGATAGTTGCCCTTGATCGCATTTACAGGGAATCGAGGAGATTCCCACGGCCTCAGACATGCCCCGAATATGGCACGTCGGCCGCCTTGCCGTACTGACCGCGTAGAGGTGCCGCCGTATGCTCAAGCCCGACCGCAACTTACTACTCGAGCCCGCCATTGCTCGCGGCCCCGTTTTGAGGACTTCACCATCGCCCACGATCCACCCTTGGCTAAGTTCCTAAACGCGATCCTTGACGAAATTTGGGCCAAACAGGATGTAAAGCTAGCCGATGCAGCCCCAGGAGAAATCTGTCAGCACTTCGCCCGCGACCTGTAGCGACCAGGCGGCCGTCGAGCAGGTCTTTGAGTGGATCGCCAAGGGGCACACCGAAGCCGACATCGTGGAGGCCGTGCACGCCCAGTCGGCCGGCCGCCGCCAGGAGACCGTCCGCGCCCGCGACGTTGCCCGGCGGCGGGCTGCGACCGCGACCACGAAAGACGTGTCGATCCCGCCCTGCGCGGATCCGGTCCGCCGCGCCGACCTCGAGCAAGACGACGCGGCCTGGCTCCGCTACTACTGCCATGAGCTGTTTACGTACGACTTCACGGCCCAACAGGTGGAAATGCACCATGCCATAGACCACGCGATCACCTACGGAGGAGACCAAGCCATAGCGGCCAGCCGCGGCGAGGGCAAGACCAAGCTTTTCGAGCGCGAGACCATGAAAAAGACGCTACAGGGCGTGATCGGCTTCGCCCTCCTGCTCGCGGCCACTGGCTCCAAGGCCGAGGACTCCCTGGCAAGCATCAAGCGCGAACTAGAGACCAATGAGCGACTCCTGGCCGACTACCCCGAGGTATGCTTCCCGATCCGCGCCCTCGAGCACACGCCGAACCGTGCCCACTATCAGACGGTGAGCGGCCGCCGCATCGATACTGGCGAGCCCTACATACGCCACCCCAGCCGGTTCAAGTGGTGCGGCCAGGAGGTCTACCTGCCGGACGTCCCGGGCGCCCCGGCCGCCGGCGGGATCATAGCAACCCGCGGGCTTGATGCCGAAGTCCGCGGCCTCAACAAACGCGATCGCCGCGTCGACCTGGTCGGGATCGATGATCCGGACACGGAGGAGACCGTCCGCAGCGAAGACCAAGCCCACAAGCTGATGGACCGCATCGACCGGGCGATCGCCGGACTGGGCGGCCAGCGTAGCCACGTGGCACGCGTCATGCTGACCACCTGTCAGTCCCGCAAGTCGGTCTCCTTCATTTACACCGACCGCAAGCAAAAGCCGTCATGGCAAGGGAAACGCTTCCGCTTCCTGGTCAAGAAGCCGGACCGCGAGGACCTCTGGGCAGAATATCTGAGCCTCTGGCGGACGGGATTTGAGCAGACGCCGCCAGACGAATTCGCCCGAAAGGCCCACCAGTTCTACCTCGACCATCGGGAGGAGATGGACGCCGGCGCCGAGGTCTCCAATCCCAACCGACACGACGCCCGCCACCTCGAGGACGGCAGCCAGTTCGAACTGTCGGCCCTGCAGCACTACTACAACGTGGTGGCCCGCCTCGGCCAGGAGGCCGCGGACTGCGAGCTGGACAACAACCCACCGGAGGAAACCGGCCCGCAAGAGTCGGGAATCACCGCCTATCGTATCCAGCGTCAGCTCTCCGGCTTCCGTCGCAAGATCGTCCCTCCCGGGACCATCGCCCTCACCCAGGGAATCGACTGCCACAAGCGCCTACTCTACTTCGTGGTCCGGGCGTGGCGAGCTGACGCCACGGCCTACACCATCGACTATGGTGGCGCCGAGGTGTTTGCTGGTGGGCCTCGAGACGACGACGGCCTAGACGAGGCGATCAAGAACGCTTTGGCTGATCGTCGCGACATGGTTGACGCTGACCCGTACACGCGAGAAGACGGAGAGATCGTCCCCCTCGACCAAACGCTCATCGATGCCGGCTACAGGACCGAAGCCATCTACGACTACTGCCGAGCCGCTGGGCTGGGATTCCGGCCGGCCATGGGATTCGGCAAGTCCGCCGGCTGCGCGTCGCCCAATTTCCGCGCACCCGTACGCAGCTCGCCCGACAAACGCGTGGGCGATCGCTGGTTTCTGGCAAGGCAGCCGAAGGGCGTCTGGTTGGTCTGCCACCATGCGGACCACTGGAAGGCATGGGAGCACGATCGCTGGATGAGCCGGCCCCCGAAGCCGGGATCTATGACGCTCTGGGGCCAGCCGAGCAACCACCCGGACCAACTCAGCGACGACGAGAAAGCCCACTTCAACTATGCCAAGCACCTCACCGCGGAGGTGGAGGTTGAGGAGGTCGTCAAGGGCATCGCGAAACGGTACTTCGAGGCCAAGAGCGACACGAACCACTACTGCGACGCCAGCGTGCTCGCGGATGTGGCGGCCTCAATCGTTGGCGTTCGCCTGATGGGTCAGCCGCGGCCCGCTGCACCGACGCCGGAATGGTCCGAGGAAGAGACGCCGGCCGATGATCAGGCCGAAAGCAGCCAATCGGAGGAACACCCCGTACCCTTGCCACCACCTACAAGCCTCGGGAGGTGGGAAACGCTATGAGCGGTATCCGGCTGGAACGATGCGACGGCCCGCCGTGCCCGGTGTGCGGATGCCAAGACGCCTGGATCAAGGAAGAACCACCACCGGCCACCGCCGATGGCCAGCCGAGCTGGGACTACGGGACCGCCGTTTGCCAGAATTGCCGCCACGAGTTCCTATTCCGCTGGATCCCCGCGACTCCACCGCCAACTCCGACACGGCGCCCAGCGGCGCCAGAGGCTCCTGTCTGTGGTGCCGATGGTTGCGACGGCCGCGGCACAGTCCGCTCGATGCAAGGGAAAGTCCAGTACCGCAAATGCACGAAATGTGGCAGGACGTGGACGACCGCCAAGCGCACGGCGTAGCGCACGCGGACAGAAACCTTTACAGGTACGCCACAACTTACACTTGACAAAAACAGTAATCATGTAAGACTACGGGGCGAAGGCGAGCGTCCGTCAAGCTAACGGGCGCAGGTCAAGGGCCGTGCGGGGCC
>JAQTVL010000050.1 GCA_028706835.1 Phycisphaerae bacterium
CTGACCACTGACCACTGACCACTGGTTGTCCTGCCCGCGGCTCAGTATAATCAACATTCCGAACCATTCGCCAACCGTCGAGGTCGTCATGGAACCCAATTTCTTTCGCACCGTAGGCGCCGCTGATGCCACTGCGCGTTCCCGCTCCCGTCGCCGCATCCAGGTCGTCGCCGGGGCCGTCGTCGTCCTGCTGCTGGGCGGCGCGCTCTACGCCATCATGCGCGGCGGGCCGAGCAAGACCCCGCCCGGCAAGACACAGGCGGCGGCTGACGCGCCCAAGACCAAGGGCGGCGCCCTCGCCGGCGATAGGCCCGTTGTCACGCCGCTGGCGCGAATGCCGGTCCGGCACGGCCCAGCCACCCAGCCGCAGTTGAGCGCCACCGACCTGGCTGCCCAGGGCCACGTGCCGCTCCCCATCACCGGCGCCGCCGGCGCCGATCGCACTCGCGAGTTGGCTGCTAAGATGATCGAAGCTGACGCCAAGCTGGCTGCCAAGGCCCTGCTGGCTGCCCGCAAGCTGTTCAACGAGGCCGTCGACCAGGGCCTGCCCGCAGCCGACAACGCCAAGTGCGTCGCTCAACTGGCGGCGCTGGCCGACCAGACGCTGCTCAGTTCCGTTCGCATCCCCAACGACCCGCTGACGGACTTCTACCAGGTGCCGCCCGGCGGCGTGCTGGCCAAGATCGCCACCCGCTATAAGGTGCGCTACCAGTTGCTCGAGAAGGTCAACAACATCAAGGCGACGTCGCTCCAGGCCAACCAGACGATCAAGGTCATCAACGGCCCGTTCAACGCGGTGGTGGACAAGAGCGCGTTGACGCTGTCGGTGTACGTCTCAACCCCCGGCGAAGCGGGCAAGCCAGGCGCGCCGCTGCTGGTCCGGCGGTTCCGCGTCGGCCTGGGCGAGCACGACTCCACGCCGACCGGCGTGTGGAAGATCAAGAACATGCAGGCCAAGCCGCCCTACAACCACCCGCGGACCGGCAAGAGCATCCTGCCCGACGACCCCGCCTACCCGTTCGGCAAGCTCGGCTACTGGATCGCCCTGGACGGCCTGGAAGGCAACGCCGTGGGCCAGCTTCGCTACGGCATCCACAGCACGAACGAGCCGGACAGCATCGGCAAGAAGTCGTCGCTCGGCTGCGTGCGAATGCTGGACGCGGACGTCCAGCAGGTGTGGGACATGCTGAGAGTCGACGACTCCCGCGTGACGGTGCGGGATTGATGGGAGTCCGGCGTGACCGATCAGGAACTTGAAGCCCTGCTGAGCGACCTCGAATCGGACCGCGTCGAGCGGAAGTCATCGGTGTCCGATGGCGAGAAGATCCGGCAGGCGATCTGCGCCTTTGCCAACGATTTGCCCGACCATCGCAAACCGGGCGCACTGTTCGTCGGCGTTGACGACGCGGGCAATCCAACCGGGCTGCCGATCGACGACCAATTGCTTCTGACGCTTGCGTCCATGCGGTCGGACGGAAACATCCTGCCATTGCCCTCGCTGATCGTCGAAAAGCGGCGTCTGAAAGGGCGGGATGTGGCCGTGGTTCTGGTGCATCCCGCCGACGCCCCGCCCGTCCGATTCAAGGGCACCGTCTGGATTCGCGTCGGCCCGCGTCGCGGCGTCGCCAGTCCGGACGACGAGCGGAGGCTGAGCGAGAAGCGCCGGTTTCGGGACGTGCCGGCGGACATTCGGCCGGTGGCCTCGGCGCCGATGAGCGCATTGGACGATCTCGTGTTCCGCCGCGTCTACCTGCCGGCATCAGTCTCCGCCGAGGTCCTGGAGCAGAACCAGCGCAGCGTCGAGCACCAACTGTTGGCTGCCAGGTTCATGCACCCAGGCCCGCCGGCGTGTCCCACCGTCCTGGGCCTGCTGACGGTGGGAAGAGACCCGACCGAGTGGATTCCCGGCGATTACGTCCAGTTTGTGCGGATCGACGGGGTCGCCTTGACGGCCCCGGTGCTGTCCAGCCACGAGCTTCGAGGCCCGCTGCCCGACGTGATGAAGGGCTTGGATGAGTTGCTGCGAATCAACATCCAGACGCGGGTGGACTTTACCTCGGGCCCCGTTGAAATCAGGAAGCCGGACTACCCGCTGGTTGCGGTTCAACAGATCGTTCGGAACGCCGTGCTGCACCGCTCCTACGAGAATACGAACGCCCCCGTTCGCCTGTACTGGTTCAAGGATCGCATCGAAGTGCAGAACCCCGGCGGTCCGTTCGGGCAGGTCACGCGCGCCAATTTCGGCCGGGGCGTCTGCGACTACCGTAACCCCAACCTTGCCGCCGTGATGAAGGAACTCGGCTACGTGCAGCGGTTCGGCATGGGCATAGCGATCGCCCGCGACGAGATGGCCCGCAACGGCAACCCGCCGCCCGAATTCCATGTGGAGGACACCCATGTGGCCGTCATTCTGAGGGGTTGTGCATGAGGGTGAGGGGTTAGCGTCCATCCGCGCCCGCCGAGAACAGCCATGGGCCGTGTGGCGGGGACGGGCCTTGACAGATGTGCGCAATACGCGCACAATCGTGCGCACAATGAGAACATCGCGAAAGCAGGCTATTGACTGGCTGTTCCCCCAGGTGCGAAAGAAAGTTATGTCGCTCCTGCTCATGGATTCCGGCCGGCGGTGGCACTTACGCGACGTGGTTCGCAGGACCGGGTGCGGGATCGGCACCGTTCGCCGGGAACTGGTCGGCCTGACCGCCTGCGGCATCCTGACCGCCACTCGTGACGGCAACCGCACCTATTACCAGGCATCGACGGAGTGCCCGATTCACATCGAACTGGCGGCGATCATCCGCAAGACGTCTGGTCTGGCTGACGTGCTTCGGGCGGCACTGACGCCGTTGGCGCCGCGCGTTCGGATCGCATTCATCTACGGCAGCCAGGCTCGGGAGCAGGCAAAACCGGGTAGCGACGTGGACTTGATGGTGATTGGCGAGGTGGGATTTGGTGCAGTGGTGGCCGCGCTGAGCAAAGCGCAGGACGCCCTGGGCAGGGAGGTCAATCCAACGGTCTACTCTCCCGAGGAATTCCGGGCCAAGAGCGTTGCGGGACACCATTTCCTGCGGACGGTCCTTAGGGAGCCGAAGGTTCTGTTGATCGGAGAAGCTGATGACCTTGGAGAACTGGCTGAGTAACGGCTGGCTGTCCGCTCACCGGTCCAGCCCCCAGGAAATCCGCGACTTGCTGGCGTTGGCCGATCGCGATTTGAAGGATTGCCTGGCGCAAGGGCTCAGCGCCGACTGGAAGTTTAGCATCGCCTACAATGCCCTCCTTCAAGCTGCGACGGCGGGCTTGGCGGCGGCAGGCTATCGGGCTGGTCGCGACTCCCACCATTACCGGGTTCTGCAATCCTTGGAGTTTACCGCCGGGCTTGATGAGACGGTCTTGCGGCAATTGGACGCATTTCGCAAGAAGCGAAATCTGACGGGGTACGAACGGGTTGGCGCGGTCTCGGACGGGGAAGTCCGAGAGATCATTCAGGCATCGCAGATGGTTCGCCAACAGGTCGACGTCTGGATTCGCAGAAATCACCCCGAACTGCTGTGAGCGTGTCACCGCGTTGTGCGTTCCTACGCTCGCCACTCCTTCAGGCCGTTCACCACGGCCAACACCTGCGAGCGCTTCTTCTCGAACAATGCGAAGATCGTGATGATCAGGCCGCCGAGGATGATGCCGGCGACATACCATAGCCACGTCCACGCGAGCATGACCGAGGCGTGCCAGATGATCGAGACCAAGGCCAGCAGCAGGAACACCGCGCCCAGGAACAGGAACGACCGCACCCGCAGCAGGATGCCGACCATCACGCCAAGCACCGACAGGCCGGCCAGGATCATCGGAGGCCAGGGCGACGTGACCACGCCGTTGATGAAAATCTCAGCCGTCGATGAGACGTAGATCGTCATCAGGCAGATGTAGTGCAGGCCGGCCCGCTGCTCGTCGTTCAACCGGTCGCGGTTCAGGTAGCCGGCCGCCAGCACGCACAGGGCGAACGGGATCAGCCAAAGCTGCGGGTGCTGCATGAAGCCGTAGCCGTTGACGTGGTGCAGGTAGTACCACAGCCCGCCGTTGCCCGCCAGCGCCGCCAGCAGGCCAAAGCCGAACGACTTCCGCCTCACCGCAAGCACGCCATAGAGCAGGCCGACCAGCAGAAGGTCCAACGAGAATGGCACAGCGTTGGGGACGGCGAAGAACCCCGCGACCGGAAGCACGGGAAGGAACACCCCGGTTCGCCCAAGTGGACCTGCCAGGACGCGAAGGCCTCGCCGCGAGCAGAGCTCGCTCAGGCCCACGCCGAGGAACGCGATCCCCAGGATCGTAAGCGGCCAGTATTGCAGGGAGAACCCGGTGAACAGCCTCGGCACGGTCAGCCTCAGGTGGACCAGGATCAGCACGAGAAAGAACTCCGCCAGGTAGACGTAGCCGGACCGCCCGGCCTCGCTCATGCCGAGCGGGTCCTTGCCCGGCGCGACGGCGAACACGAGCGCGGTTGCGACCATGCCCGCCAGCGAGAGGATGACCGTGGCGATGGCGATCGGCGAAACGTCGACGAAGCCGTGACCGGCGAACAGCCAGGTCTCCGAACTGATGACCAGTAGCACCGAGCCCAACACGGCCGCCGCCAGCCAGGGCATCAGCTCGCGGGCGGCTGCCGCCCAGGGCTGGCCCTGCGGCGCCCGCCGGGCCAGGCTGAGCGAATACCCAGCCGTCATCGCGGCGACGGCTGCCAGCAGCGCGACCTCGCGGTTGATGACGATGCCCTGACTGCCCGGCGTGAGGATCGCCCAGGCGGCCGCGACGGCTGTCAGCACGCCGAGCAGCAGCGCGAGGACTCGCAGGCTGGGCCGCGTCGCGCGGTGTCCGAGGATCGCCACCGCGGCCGCGGACATCGCAATGGCGGCCGCCCCGAGCAGTCGCAGGAGGACCGGGTGCAAGTGGCCGGGTCCCGCGTCGAGCGTCAGCACCGCCCGGAACGCCAGTAGCAGCACGAGCGCGCATTGCCAGATCGTGTTTGCGACCAACCACCCCGGCGGCTCGCCCGAGGTCGTCGCGCCGTCGATTTCGCCGGCTTCGGCTTGCCTCTTCGCGGCAGTTGCCGCCCACGCCATCGCCGCCAGCAGCGAGAACCCCGCCAGCGACAGGGCGATCGTCCTGCCGAGCCAGTGCGGCTCCAGGTGCCCGCCGTGGACCAGCAGGCCGAGCGCGACCAGGGCGAGCGCGTAGAACCTCTTGACGGTCGGCAGCGGCGCCGGGTCGAACGCCCCGGCGGCGATCGCGACGCCGGTCGCCAGCACCGCCAGCCACGCGGTCGGCAGGCCCATGATACGGATGTGCCATCCGCTCGCGTCGATCAGCAGGCCCAACACCACGAGGATCGCGGTGGCCACGATAGGAGCGATCGGCACGATGCGATGGAAGTTCGGCGTGCCCAGGTCCGGGTTGTTCGCGTGGAACCGCCTCGCCATCCACACCGACGCAAGCGACGGGACGGCCGCCGCGATGATGTTCGCGTTGGCCAGGTCCGCCGGCAGGTCCCAGCCGGGGTGCTTGGCCAGCCACCAGATCGTCGCCGCGGCGTTGAACAGCAGGCCCGACGCGTAGAGGTAGCCGCCGTCCAGCGTGACGCGGGCGAGCAGCCCAGCCAGCACGCTCAGGGCGACCAGCGAACTCGCGGACCACCATGGCCTCACCGGGTCGAAAGCGACCTCGCCGCGGATCGCCATCGCCGCGGCGATGCCGCCGACGATCACCGTCCAGAGGATTGCGCCGCGGGTAAGCCCAGGGAATGCATTCCCTGGGCTTTGGGGCGCTTCGATTCGTCGAAACACCCAGTCGCTCGGCGGCACCAGCCACGCGACCAGCAGGCAGGCGAGCATCAGCGCGTGATACGCGGGCCAGTTGTTGCCGGCGTCGCGCGAGAAGTCGAACGCGATCATCGCGCCGATCGTCAGCAGGCTTATGCACAGGGCGCCCAGTCCAGCGACTCGCCCGATCTCGCGGCGGCCCCACGCCATCGCGGCGACTGCGGCCATCAGCAGCGCCGCCCAGCCCCAGCCGTCGGCGATCGACCGCGTCAGGTCCGTGCTCCGCCACGGGTCGGCCACCAGTCGAACCACGCCCGGCACGATCAGCACGATGTTGATCGCCGCGGCGATGGCGACGGTGAGCGTGAGCAGGGCGGGTTGGCCGGCGGCTTCTCGACCGCGTGCGCGGCGGGCGACGAACGTCACCGCCATCCAGGCCAGCGCGAACGACGCCGAGGCGATCGCGTTGATCTGCGCCAGGTGAACCAGTTCGTCCCGGCTGATCGCGTGGCCCATCAGCAGCCGGGTCAGCGTCGCCGCCAGGTTCGCCACCAGGCCGGCTGCGAAGGCGTAGCCGCTGCTTCGCTGTCGGACGGCGTGAGCGATCAGCCCGACATGCACGAGCAGCAGCGGCACGCCATAGGAGATGATCCCTCCCATCGACTGGAAGCAGGTCGGGCGGCTGAAGGTCAATTCCATGCCGGCCAGCGCGACCCCCGAGCGATACAGCGTCAGTGCGATCACCGGCAGCACAGTCAGCAGCAGGAGCAGCGCCCGGCACTCCTGCATCAGCGATGGTTGTGTTGCGTTCAGTTCTCCCTCCCGGCCAAGCCCCGAACCACAGGTTCGGGGACCTAGTGCTCCGTCAGCCATCATCTGAGGGGTGCCATGGCTGGAACGCCGTCCGGTTGTTTTGGACGGCGGGCCAGCCATGCCCGCGCGAGCAAGACATGCCTGCGACAAAACAACCGTCGCAGGCATGGCACCCAATCCATCAGTTGACGGCTGACAGAGCACCAGTCGCAGCATCGCCGCGACCCGCCGCGTCGTTTCGGGGAACAGCAGCGGCAGCGACCCGACGACCCACAGGATGGCCAGGTGCCACCGCAGCGCCGTCGCCGTCGCGCTATAGCCGACCCACCGCGCAGACGACAACACTGCGATCGCGCCGGCGGACAGAATCAGCGCCAGCACCGCCCGCCTCGATACCCGCTCCCAGAGCGTCGCCACCAGGCACGTCGCCACGGCCGCCGCCAGCCACCACGACCCGCCGTCCGCCGCCTTCAGGCACAGCAACCAGCCGCCGCGGAACACGTTCTCGGTTGCCCCCGCCGGCGCGAATTCCTCGCGCACGCCGGGGATCGCCGCGAACAGGCTCAGCCCGACGAGCAGCGCCAGTCCGGCGAACGCGGCCAGCCGATCGGCCGCGGACCATTGCGAATGGGCCAGTCGCAGCAGCCGAGCGCCCAGGCAGTCGCGTGATTCCAGTTTCGGAAGGATCGGCCGGGTCGCCAGGCGCAGGGCCAGCCACGCCAGCGCGAACAGGGCCAGCGCGATGCCGAACGTCTGCACGCTGAACGGGTGGGCCAGTGGATGACGGGCGAAGGCGAACCACCAATGCCCCGCCAACTGCCGCACAGCCGTCAGCAGGATGCCCGCGACCATCGCCAACTGCGCGGCGACGAACCACTCGCCGCGGTTCCAGCGAAGCGACAGCAGCAGCCACAGGCCCGCGATCCAGAACGTTCGGGCCGCGCATGGGCCGACGGTTGCGAGGGAAAGCTGAATCGCCAGCGGCACGATCGCCGCCAGCGACGCCCATGCCGCAAGCACAGCCAACGGCCCAGCCAGCGTGTCGAGCACGGTCGGGCGGCCTGAGCGATCTTGCACTGGCGGGCAAGCCGCCAGTGCCACACAGAACTGCTCCGCAATCGCCGCTGCGAGCACGACGGCGCCGCCGACCGTCGCGTACGACAGCAGCGCCACCTGCCACGCGACCAGCGGATTGGTCAGCCCAAACGCCGTTGCGAAGCGGAAGCAGATCGCCTGCACGAACGCGAGCAGCAGCAACCCGCCGCCGACGGCTGCGACTTCGCGTTGGCGTGCGGTCGCGCCGGCGGTCAGCGCGACCAGCGCGTAGGCCAGGTATATCCACGTCGCGCCGTGGTCATGCACTCGCCCCAGGCCGTGGGCCGAGACGAGCACGAAACTGAGCAGGCAGACCAGTCCCGCCACTGCTGCATAGACGATGGCCGGCGTCTGGCGTTCTAGCCACAGGAACAGCCCGGCGGCCGCGGCGAACAGGACCATAGTCGCCAGCAGCGCCGGCCCGGTCTTCACGCCCCCGAACGCCGCCAGAAGAGCGTCCGGCGATGACGACCAGCCGATCGTTCCGCAGGCCAGGTGGAAGCCGAGCAGGTAGGCCGCGGTTGCGAAGATTGCGGCCAGCGCGTGGGCCGGGTCCATGCGGAAGAGCATCGCCACCGCCAGGAACGCCGCCGCATTCAGCAGGCAGACTGGCAGCAGCCGCGACGGGTCGGGCCAAGCCAGCGCCGCGCCATACATGAGGATAGCGGCCCCCGCGACGGCCACGCCTGTGCCCGCGGTCCGCACCGCCGCCCAGCGCTGGCGAATCACCCGCTGCCAGAGCATCAATCCGAGGGCGACCGCCGGCAGGCCGAACAGCGTTACGACCGGCGCCAACGTTCGCAGCACGGCTGCGGGCTCGCCGGGGGAGTGGGCCTTGTAGACCAGCAGCGCCAGCGGGGCCGCCGACGTGAACGAGACGATGCCCAGGATGGTCAGCAGCGTGTAGGACTTTGCCCGCGAGACGGCGCCCCAATGCGCTGCTCGGCGCATGGCCAGCGCGGCCGCGAGATACTGGAACGCGACCGGCACGGCCGCGATGGCGGACAGCACGCCCGCGGACATCTGTGGTGAGACGGCCCGGCGGATGAACAACTGCGTGGCGGACGCCCCGAGCATCGCGACGGTCATCACCCATTGCCACCCGGGCAGCACCACGCGGCCGGCCGCATGAACCAGTTTGAGGAACAGCAGCACCGCGAGCAACTCCCCGCCGACGACCATCCAATCGTCCGAGCCGGCGCTGGCGAAGGCGGCGATGGCCAGGAAGTTCAGAGGCACCAGCAGCATCGAGATGATCAGGATTCCCCGGCTGGTGGTGGGCAGCTTCCAGCGGTGGTCGGTGTAGAGCCCGACGGCGAACATGGCCGCGGTGACGGCGGTGAAGATGAAGAACTTGAGCACCGGGACGGCGGCGATCTGCGACCACAGGCTGACGACCAGCGCGATCGAGCAGAACAGGATGAGCATGCCGCCGATGAGTTCGCCCCAGCGGATGTTCCGCGACTCCATGAACGCGGCGAACATTTCGGAGAGTCGCTCGCGCTTGGCCGGCGGGACCGGCAGCGGAGCGGTCGGCGGCGGGGACGGCATGGGCGGGGGGATGAAAGTGGGTTCGTGGATCGCCTGCCTGGCGTGCTCAGCCGGCATCGGCGGCGGGGGCGGCGGGGCCGCGGGGGCCGCAGGCGCCGGGCGGAACTGGTCGGCGAATGTTCGCGGCTCTGCCGGCTGCGGCGGAGCGGGCTGGCGGGCAGGCGCCGGTTCGGGGCCAGCCGCCTGGAGTTCCTTGTAGCGCCGGTCGAGCGTCGCGAGCATGGTTTGCAGCACGCCCTGGTCGATGATGCCCATCTGGAACAGCCGCTCGAACGTCCGGTGGGCCTCGACGAACTCCATCCGCAGGGCCGCATGGCTGAGCAGCCGGCGGCACTGCGGGCAGATGGCCAGGTTCGACTGCCACCCGCACGACGGGCAGGCCCGAAGCCCCCGCTCGTCGGGCGAGTGAATCGCGCCCGCCGGCCGCCGCCCGAACATCGCCCGCAGCAGGACCCACAGGCCATGCCCGACCAGCGTGACCAGCCCGCCCCCGATAAGCACGACCGCCGCGACCAAGCAGCATTCATCCATGACCGGTCCCCGGGCGATGAGAGAAGCGACCCGCCACAAAAGCTAGTGTATACTAGCATCCATTGCGGGCAGGTGCAAGGCAAAAACCCGCGCCCCGGACGCACCGGGTGCGGCAAGATCTGGTGGCAGCGTCTGACGTCCATCTTTTTGTGGAGTGCGGGAGCGCAGCTCCCGCTTTCGGCCGGTGCCGAGGCGCGGCTGCTCCGCAAAGCGGTAGCTGCGCTACCGCACTCCACAAACGACGAAGAATTCAGATCGCCACCAGATATTGCCACACCCGGGCGCACTATCGCATGTATTTGCGCGTCAGGGCGACGACGAACATCGCCAGGAAGGCCGCCCCGACGAATGCCTCCGCGTCCGCCCATAGGCGGCAGGCCGGTTTCGGCTTGTAGTCGCCGTAGCCGACCGTCGTGAATGTGACGGCACTGAAGTGCAGGCACTCCTGGAAGGTGGGGCGGTAGGCGATCGTGGCCTCGCGGCCGCCGCCCGGACAGATCCCCGCGGTCGACCAGAACAGCGTCGCGCTCAGCAGGATCACCAGCAGCCCAGCCAGCAGCACCCGCGCCGGTTTCTCGCCGTAGCCCAGCAACCCGCGGGCGAACAGGTATTCCAGCCAGTACCACCAGAACCCCGGCCGCCAGAACCGCCAGTTCACCAGTTTTCGCCGCCCGAAGTGGATGGCGCACTGCTCGGCGTAGTGATACTCGCCCGCCCGGCGATAGTCGCCGTGCTGCTGGGCCGACTGCTTGGCCAGCCGATAGGCCTGCTCGCCGTGTTCCTGCTGGAGGAAGGGGGCCGGGGGTTTCCACGGCAGGCGAAGCCTCGGCAGGTCGAAATCCGCCTGGGTCGGCAGGTCGTTGCCGAGGATCGAAAACAGCGCCGCCGCGTGGAAGGTCGCGCCCTCGAACTGGGCGACCGAGCGGAACACGACGTAGGAGAAGCTCGCGTTGCCGCGGAACGTGCTGCCGTGGAACGTCGCGACGTTGTTGAAACTCGCGTTCAGGAAGTCGGCCGTTGCCCCGAACGTCGAGCCGATGAACCATGTCTCGTTGGTGAAGACGCACTGACTGAAGTTGGCCCGTCCGGTGAAGGTGACGCCGTCGAACGCGGCGAACTCGTCGAAGGTTGCGCCCTCGAAGGTGGCCTCGCCGAGGAAACTCGCGCCGTCGAAGACGGTGACGGCCTTGAACGCCGCCCGGCGGAACAGGGCCTCGCCGTGGAACGTCGCGTTGGCGAAGTTCGCGCCGTGGGCGAACGTCTGGCTGGCGAAGCCGAGGCGGTCCGGGTCCGGCGGGAAGTGCCACCCGGCGAAGTGCCCCGGCTCGCCGCGGTGGATCGTCTCGCGGGCCCGCTGCCAGACCGCCCGGGCGCCCTCGGCGTCGAATGCGTTGTCCGGCGAGTGGAACAGGCAGGTCCCGCCCGTGCCCCAGGCCGGTTCCGTGCAGCCATCGTACGAGCACGCCGTCGCGGCGGCGCCTTGGTTCGGTTGCGGGTCCGAGGTGTCCATGGTCCCAGTGCCCCGTCCATCTTGTTCTGATGGGTTGCATGCGGGGTGCCATGCCTGCGACGGCTGTTTTGTCGCAGGCATGTGGCGGCCGAAGACATGCCTGCAAAAAGACGCAGGCATGGCACCCATCAATTCACTCTCGACGCATCACTAGTATCGGCCTGTCGCCAGGGCCGTCTCGATGATCGTTCGGTAGTTCGCCTCGGTCTGCGGCCTCAACGGGATGTTGATCGGCCCAGCCGTGGGCATCACGATGAACCGCCCGCGGGCTTCTCCTCGGCTGGGGCGGGCAGTTCCTTGGGTTCGTCGGACGCGGCCGGCTGAGTCTCGCCGCCGAACGCCGCCTTGAGTCCCTCCGCCATCGCCTCGCCCACGCCCTCCATCGCGGTGGCCATTGTCGAGGCGAGTTGGCCCACCATCGACTCCAGGCTGCCGCCCAACATGCGGTCGACGGAGCCGGCCAGGTCGAACTTCCACTGGCCGTCCTCCTTGACGATCAGGCAGGGCAGTTCCATGACGGGCGAGCCGGCAGGGGCGCCGGGTGCGTCGCCGCGAACCGGGATGACGACCATTTCGCCTTCCATCGTCGGCTGGCCCATGGTCAACTTCATGTCCGGCGACGTCGCGGTCAGGTTGCCGCCCTCGATCGTCTTCCGCGTGACGAACGCGCTCATCGCCTTCTCGTCGCCGCGCCCGGCGGCCTCCATGAACGCCTCAAGCACCTGGATGGCCTCGCGCGGCACGGAAACCTGGTTCGACTCGCTCATGCTGCTCTCCTGAAGAAACGAACTCCCGCCGCTCCATCGCTTTGGGTGGCGTTGTCAATATCGCCTTGCGTCCACTCTTCGACTGTGCCCTTCGCGCCCCGTGACACACGGATGCCATCGTAGGCGAGTACGCAGGGAGGGACAAACCAATTCTCCAAACCGGGACTTCTCGGCGGAAGACTTCGCAACACAGCGGCATGCAGCGGGATGCTGTTGCTGCGGGTTCCTTGCTGTCGGTTACAGGCGAAAGATTTTTCGCCAAAAGCGCGCACAAAAGCGGACCACGCTTCGCTGCGAAGAGGCAAGCGACAGCCGACGTCGGGGCGGAACGCCGAGGTGGGGACGTACGCCAAACCAACGCGGGGGGGCGGTCCAGCGCCGCGCTCACAGGCGACGAAGAGGGCGAGAAGAGTTAACCGCCGATTAACGCCGACGAACGCCGATGAACAAGAAGTCGGAATTCAGGAGACAGAATTCAGAATGGAAACGAGGAGCCGAGGCCTTTGTCCTGATTCTGAATGCTGACTTCTTCTAAATTGTGGACTCTCCTCGATTATCGGCGTTCGTCGGCGTTCATCGGCGGTTGATTCCTCTTCGCGGCCCTTTCTGGGCAATCCTGTATTTGTGCGCGCTTTCCCCAGAATCGACCCCAAGAAAATCTTCGAGATTTTCAAAATCGGTTACTCCCTTTGTGGCAGTCACTTGCGTTTTTCGACCCACCGAAAAAGCGCGTACAAAAGCGGACCACGGACCCTTATACGGAGGCGCGATGGTTTTCTAGAAGCCGTCGTCGCCCCGTGTCGGGTGGGCAACTTGATCTCGAACGAGCGCTCGTCGGGATCGGTTCGGCGCCCGGCACTGTGTGCAGTGCCAACGAGACAATGCTCTTACCGAGCTTTCGTCCCGTGCGGCGCCGCGAGTGGCGAATATGTTCGAGGATCGCAGGACCAAGGTATGCGGACTGCGGCGACGACGCCTGGAGCGAGTAAGGTTGTCTGCTCCGGGCGATTTGGCATCATAACTCCCTTTTTAGCTGGGAGTACT
>JAQTVL010000584.1 GCA_028706835.1 Phycisphaerae bacterium
CTTGCCTCGGCGGGCCGGTGGACACTTTCGGCCGGATGAACGCCCCGCTGGTCTGCATCAGCACGACGAACCGGAACTTCCCCGGCCGAATGGGCCACAAGGATTCCGCCGTATATCTGGCCAGCCCGCTGACGGTGGCCGCCAGCGCCCTGACCGGCACGATCACCGACCCGCGTGAGTTTGTGGGGTGAGCGGGCTCGGCGGCCGCGGTAGAATAGGTGACGAACGGAGGTTGCGATGAAACTCAAGGTAGTGGTTCACGAGGCGGACGAGGGTGGCTACTGGGCGGAAGTGCCCGCGATCCCCGGCTGCGCCACCCAGGGCGACACGTTCGAGGAGTTGCTCCAGAACATCTACGAGGCGGTGGATGCGTGCCTGTCGGTGGACGTCCGAAAACCGCGCAGGACGAAATACGATTACTCCGA
Organism: Phycisphaerae bacterium; assembly: GCA_028706835.1. Lineage (GTDB taxonomy): Bacteria > Planctomycetota > Phycisphaerae > JAJVII01 > JAJVII01 > STB-87. The sequence goes on from JAQTVL010000584.1 coordinate 426, forward strand.
CGTTTCAGCGTTGACGAGGGCATCGAGATGAAGAAAGTCGATCTTACCGAAGCCATGGCCGGCAAGCTCCCCGAGTGGGTGGTGTTTGTCATCACCGCCGACGCCAACGGCAAGCCGAATGTGATGCCGGCCGGCTGGGTCGCGTTCGCCAGCGGCAGCCCGCCGATGGTTACTGTCGCGCTGCACCCGAACCGCTACTCGCACACGCTGCTCGAGCAGGCCGGCGAGTTCGTGCTCGCCTGGGCCGGCGAAGGGCAGGAGGGGCTGGTCAAGTTCGCCGGCGCGGTCAGCGGCCGGAAGACCGACAAGTTCGCCCAGATGGCCATCAAGACCAGCAAGGCCGCCGTCGTCAAGGCCCCGCTGATCGAAGGCTGCGCGATGGCCCTGGAGTGCAAGCTCGCGGGCAAGATGACCGCCGGCGACCACACCGTGTTCGCCGGCCGGATCGTCGCCTCGCACCTGTCCGACCCGCCGATCGCGTCGATCCTGAATTTCGGCAAGGAGAATTATGTTCCCGCGCTGCCGAAGGGCAAGTGACCGCCCGGGCTTCGAGTTCTTCTGACTTCTGACTTCTGGAGTTCCCCATGCAGGACGTCATCCAGGGCCTCGCTTACGTCGTCGGTGACGACGTCGATACCGACCAGATCATCCCCGCCGAATATCTCGTGCTCAACCCCGGCGACCCAGCCGAGCGCAAGCAGTTCGGCCGGTTCGCGCTGGTCGGCGTGCCGCCCGCCGGCGCGGGGCTGCCCACGGGCAGTATCCCGTTCGTCGACCAGGCCGACCCCAAGAACACCGCCTCCCGCTTCAGCGTCGTCATCGGCGGCAGCAACTTCGGCTGTGGCAGCAGCCGGGAGCACGCCCCCCTGGCGCTGGCCGAGGCCGGCGTGCGGGCGGTCGTGGCCGAGTCGTACGCCCGCATCTTCTATCGCAACAGCGTCAACGGCGGCTACCTCGTGCCGCTGGAGGCCGCTGCCAAGCTGAACGACCAGGTTCGCACCGGCGACGAAGTGGAAATCCGCATCAGCGAGAACCTGCTCATCGACAAGACGACCGGCAAGCGGTTCACGCTCCAGCCCCTCGGCGACGTGCTGCCGATCGTGGCCGCCGGCGGCGTCTTCGCCTACGCCAAGCAGACCGGGATGCTCAAGTGACCGAGCAGACGATCAAGCGAATTGTGCTGGTCGGCCATTGCGCCGCCGACGCCTGGATGCTGAAGTTGGCCTCCGAGCGGGCCGCGCCCGGCCTGCCGGTGGAGACCGTTGGCGACTTCAAGGCGTTGGAGGCGATCGACCTGCCCAGTTCGCTGCTGCTGGTCAACCGCGTGTTGTCGTTCGGCTACCCGGTGTCGATGGGCGTGGACCTGATCCGCCAGTTGCACGCCCGCCCCCAGCCGCCGCGGATGCTTCTGATCTCCGATCAGCCCGACGCCCAGCGACAGGCCGAAGCCGCCGGCGCCGTTCCGGGTTTTGGCAAAGCCGAACTGCTCACCGAAAAGGCGAGTCGCCACCTGCGATCCGCCGCCGGCATCGTCGCTCGGTAGTGAGTTGTCAGTCTTGAATCTTTGGGTTCGGGTGGCATGTCTGCGACGGCTGTTCTGTCGCAGACATGTCTTGGGACGCGGACATGGCTGCGACGATACGGCTGTCGCAGCCATGCCACCCAAAGAATCGTGATTGACGAGTCGCCAGCCGTTCCCCCTTCCTTCCGTCTCCCCGTCCCCCCGTCTCCCCGTCGTTCTTTGCTTCCCCTCCGTTCGTAAGGTAGTATTGTCTACGGAGGGGTGCATGCCCGATGCCGGCGACTATTTTGCCTGGCTGGGGCTGGCGCCCGGTGTCTATTCGGGGCAAGAGCTGTCCGACCGCCTGGCGGACATCCGCGCCCAGCGACCCGACGCGGGTCGGCTGGCGGATGCCACGGCGGCGTTCAACGTGCTCCGCGATCCGGCGCGACAGTCTCGCCACCTGCGCAACCTGCAAGAGCAGGCTGATCCGCCCAGCCGCGCGCCCGCGCCGCCCGGCCCGGAAATCGAAAGCGCGTTCTCCGCCGCCGTCGCCTCGATGCTCGAAGGCGACACCGGCGTGTTGCGTTACTCGAACCGCCGCAAGTTGCTCGACCTGGCCGCCCGCATGGGCATCGTCCCGTTCGAAGCCAACCTGCTGATCGAGCGAGCCCGATTCCGCGCCACCTTGGAGCCTGCCTGGCTGGCCCCCGCCGCCGCGGAGCAGGACTCGTCGCCGCCTTCGCCCCCCGCCCGCCGACGCCGCCAGTGGATTCTCGCCATCGCCCTGGCCATCCTGCTCGACGCGATCGTGATCGCCCTGCTGCTGATCTGACCGGGCCCCTCTTCCGCCCGCTTGTCCACCCAGCCGCGCGACCAGTCTATTCGGGGACGCCACGCGAATGCCGCTTCCTTGAGTACGCGGTCAGCCGCGCAGCCCGTGGCGCAGGGGAGCGAACAGCCGGCGTGCGGGGAACTCGCCGCGGTTCCGCGAAACGGACAAGCCGGCAGCCGGGCGTTCGGGGCTACTTGCCCGCCCGATTCGCGGCCTGCGTCCGGCCCCGCCGAACGGCCGCCCCACCCATCGCCAGCCCGCCGAGCGCCAGAAACGCCATCGTCACCGGCTCGGGGACAGCTGTGATCTGAAGGCCGCTGAGCACCCCGCTTCCGCCGGCGACGACGAGGTCCAATCTACGGCCTGGTTCAAATTGTGTGGGTTTTGGGTAACAGTTCCGACAGGGCGACTGGTTCCCTTGCGGGGTAGGTGTGGGAGGGGCGATCACCGCCGGGCGGTCAGTTGC
>JAQTVL010000585.1 GCA_028706835.1 Phycisphaerae bacterium
CGGTCCCACGAGTCGCCGAGGGCGCCCATCCGGCCATCGCCGACGCAGACGTTGAAGTCGAGCTTGTCGTAGACGAGGTCGGGGGTGTCCTTGCGCAAATCCCACTTCACGCCGCTGCCGCGGAGCGATGGGCCGGTCAGGCCATAGGCGATCGCGCGATCGGCTGGGATCACGCCGACGCTCGCGGTCCGCTTGATGAAGATCTGGTTGAAGCTGAGCAGGTCGTTGTATTCCTTCAGTTTCGGCTCGAAGTAGTCGAGGAACTCGCGGCACTTCTCCACCCAGCCGGCCGGCAGGTCGTCGCGGACGCCGCCGATGGTGATGTAGCTGTAGGTGAGGCGGGCGCCGCAGACGGCCTCGAACAGGTCGAGGATCAACTCGCGCTCGCGGAAGGCGTAGACGAAGGGGGTGAACGCGCCCATGTCCAACCCGTAGGTGCCGAACATGACCAGGTGGCTGGCGATGCGGTTCAGCTCAGCCATGATGACGCGGATGTACTGTGCCCTGGCTGGGGCCTCGATGCCGGCGAGCTTTTCGACGGCGAGCGAGTAGCCGAGGTTGTTGTTCATCGCCGCGAGGTAGTCCATGCGGTCGGTGTAGGGCGTGTACTGGATGTAGGTGACGCTCTCGCCGATTTTTTCCGCGCAGCGGTGCAGGTAGCCGATGTCGGGGACGGCGTTGATGATGAGTTCGCCGTCGGTGCGGAGGATGATGCGAAGCACGCCGTGGGTGGACGGGTGCTGCGGGCCCATGTTGACCAGCATCTCCTCGCTGGCGAGGTCGCTGTCGAAGGGGTCCGTAGCATGGGCATCTTGCCCATGGTCTTCCGTGGCATGGGCGTCCCGCCCATGGTCTTCCGTAGCATGGGCGTCTCGCCCATGGCCTTCAGGGCTGTCGCCCCGAAGATTCACGGGCAAGATGCCCGTGCTACGAAGCGGGTCGGTTTGTTCGGCGTTGCCGTCTAGCATGGAATCCCGCCGTACTCCTTGGGGAAAACGTAGTCCTTCCGCAACGGATGGCCCTGCCAGTCGTCGGGCAACAGAATCCGCCGCAGGTCCGGATGGCCGTCGAACACGATGCCCATCAGGTCGTAGGCTTCGCGTTCGTGCCACTCAGCGGCCGGCCAGACGCCCGCCGCCGAGGGGATGCGCGGGCTGTCCTTCGCGACGCTCACCTTCACGGCGAACGCGTGGCGATGGACGGTGCTGATGAGGTCGTAGGCGGCTGTGAGGCGATTCTCTTTCGGATCGTCGATCGCGGTGATGCTGCGGAGCATGTCGAACCGCAGGTCCGCCTCGTCGCGGAGGAAGGTCGCGAGTTCGACGAGCGCCGCGGGGGCGACGACGACGTGCGGATACGCGCCGGGCGCGGCGGTGACAGTCGCGCCAAAGCGGGCAACGAGGGTCGCAATGATTTCGTCAGCGGTCATAGCGTTCATCGAATTCCGATTTACCACCAAGGGCACCAAGGACACCAAGAACTAAATTCCAACGCAGAGAAGCAGAGGAGCAGAGGGACAGAGAAAAGCGAGGATATGAATCGAGGAGAAAGGGACCTCGGCCTCGCATCATCATCGCCCATTGTCGTTCTTCTGTTTCTCCCAGTTCTCCTGCTGCATCTGTGTTTCTGACACCGTAGCACCACTACCGCGAGTAATGCGTTTCCTGTATTGGCCCGAAGGGCCGAAAGCGCATAGCCGGGGGCGTGAGCCCTCGTTCTTCTACACAAGTACCGGGGCCTCGCAAAACGGCCGCGGCGCTACTGGGAACGCGGTTTTTCCTCGGGGCAGTTTGGTCACAAGACCATATCCCCGCATGAAAGTCGGATTCCTTGCCCATTTGCCAGTAGCGGCAAACCGCGTTTTCGGGCTCTCCAAGGGGAGCAGCCGTACTTGTGTAGAAGAACGAGGGCTTACGCCCCCGGCTATGCGCTCTGGCCCCTTCGGGGCCGAAGAATGTTCTGATACTCATGCTACCGTCTCGTCTTTGTTGTTCTCTTATCGTGCGTCTTCTCTGTATCTCTGTCTCTCTGTATCTCTGCGTTGGAATTCAGTTCTCTTCGCAGTTCTTGCTGTCCTTGGTGTCCTTGGTGGTGAGATCACGCCTTCGCTTTCGCGATCGTTCGCTCGCGGATCTTGTCCTGCAATCGCATGATGCCTTCGATCAACGCCTCCGGGCGGGGCGGGCAGCCAGGGACGAATACGTCCACCGGCACGATCAACTCCACGCCCTTGACCACGTGGTATCCGTATTTGCAGTAGGGCCCGCCGCCGATCGTGCAGGCGCCCATGGCCAGCACGAACTTCGGCTCGGGCATCTGCTGATACAAGCGCTTCAGCCGGCTGGCCATCTTGAAGCTCACCGTGCCGGCGACGATCATCAGGTCGGACTGCCGGGGGGTCGGGCGAAAGACGCTGGCCCCGAACCGGTCGAGGTCGAACCGGGCCGCGCCGGTGGCCATCATCTCGATCGCGCAGCACGCCAGGCCGAAGGTCATCGGCCAGATGGAACTCTGCCGAGCCCAGTTGAGGGCCCAGTCAACGCTGGTGACCATCAGGCCATCTTCAAAGCGGTTTTCGATCCAACTCATGAAGGCAGCTTTCAGCGATCAGCGGTCAGCGGTCAGATCCAAATTCGGAATGCGGAACTAGAAACTCGCAACCATCGCCTTCTTCAATTCCGCGTTCTGGACTTCACAATTTCTCTTCGCTGTTTGTGGAGTGCGGTGTCCACTACCGCCTCCACAACAATCCGTCCATCGTTCTTAAGCCCGCAAAGCGGGCGAAGGCGTGTAGCCGCAGGCGTAAGCCTGCGGTATGCGCGCCTCTGTTCTGTCAGCCCCCGAAGGGGGCGAAGGCAAGCCTCGAACCCGCCCTGCCTTCGCCCCCTTCGGGGGCTTTCTGTCTTGGAGCGTCGCTGTCCGTAGGCTTACGCCTACGGCTACACGCCGCCGCCCGCTTCGCGGGCTAAAGCAAAAGCGGTAGCTGCGCTACCGCACTCCACAAAAGGACATTCGCTCGTTCTCAGTCCACTTCGCGGGCTGAAAGCGGGGCCTTCGTCCCACGCACTCCAGAAGCCCCGGCTTCCCGGGGCGAAAGAAGCTTCGCTGCCGCACTCCAGGCTCTTCTCTTCTCAGCGTCCTCAGCGACTCAGCGGCTTGCTCTCCGCATGGGCGGCTTTGCTTCGCACCCAGTCCAGGTAGCCGTAGCGCCAC
>JAQTVL010000051.1 GCA_028706835.1 Phycisphaerae bacterium
AGACATTACCGGGATCTCTCGCCCCGTCACCAAGCACAACTGCCTCGTCCGCCGGGTCGAGGACGTTCAGCGCGTCGTCAACGAGGCGTTCCTCGTGGCCGCCACCGGCAAGCCGGGCTCCGTGCTAGTCGATCTGCCCGTGGACGTTATGACCGCCCGATGCACGCCGGCTGCCGGCGCCGAGCGGCCCCGGCTGGTCGGCTATCACCCGCCGCACCACGCCCATCGACGCCAGATTCAGCGGGCTGCCGAGTGGATCAACCAGGCGGAGCGCCCGGTCCTGTATGCCGGCGGCGGCGTCGTCCTGGCTGGCGCGTCGGAACCGCTGCGCCAGCTTGCAGTGAAGGCAAACATCCCCTGCACCACCACGCTGATGGCGATGGGCGCCTTCGACGAATCGTCGCCGCTGGCGCTCGAGATGCTCGGCATGCACGGGACCGCCTATGCGAACTACGCCGTCCAGGAGTGCGACCTGCTGATTGCCGTCGGGGCCCGCTTCGACGATCGCGTCACCGGTGACGTCTCGAAGTTCGCGCCGAAGGCCCGGATCATCCACATCGACATCGACCCAGCCAACATCGCCAAGAGCGTCGAGGTCCAACTGCCCGTCGTCGGCGATGCGCGCGAGGCCATCGACGCCCTGCTGCCGCTGGTGCGGTTCCGCCCGCGCGATCCATGGCTGGCGCAGATCGCCGAGTGGAAGGCCAAGTTCCCGATGAAGTGCAACGGCAACGGCGGGCGGATCAAGCCGCAAGCTGTCATCCGCCAGCTCGGCGAGCTCACCAACCACGACGCGATCATCGCCACCGGCGTCGGCCAGCACCAGATGTGGGCCGCTCAGTTCTACGGCTGGCGCCGGCCGCGGCAGATCATCAGTTCTGGGGGCCTGGGCACGATGGGTTTCGGCCTGCCGGCGGCGATCGGCGCCCAGGTGGCTTGCCCCGGCCAGCTCGTTATCGACGTCGACGGCGACGCATCGTTCCAGATGACGATGACGGAGCTGTCGACCGCGGTGACTTACGGACTGCCGGTCAAAGTGGTGATCCTGTGCAATCAGTTTCTTGGCATGGTCCGGCAGTGGCAGGACCTGTTCTACGGTAAGCGATACTCCGCCAGCAGGATTCGCAACCCGGACTTTGCCAGGCTGGCGGAGGCGATGGGCGCGACGGGCATGATCGTGGACCACCCGGACCAGGTCGGCGATGCGTTGTCCGCGCTGATTAAGACCGAAGGCCCAGCCGTGCTCCAGGTGGCTGTTGAGCCGGAGGAGAACGTGTATCCGATGGTCGCCGCCGGCAAGGGGTTGGGCGAAATGGATATGGGATCGCTCGCGTGAACAGGAAATGCAAAATGCAAAATGCAAAATGAAAAGTGCAAAATGGCAAGTACGAGGATGCCCTTGCTGTTCATTTCCCATTCTTCATTTTGCACTTTGCACTTTGCACTTTGCATTTCCTGCACCGGCAATGTCTGACGAATGATGAGGCATCAACGATGAAACACATCATCAGCGCCTTGGTCGAGAACGAGCCCGGCGTCCTGGCTCACGTGGCGGGCATGTTCTCCGCCCGCGGTTACAACATCGATTCGCTCGTCGTCGGCCGAACCGAGAATCCGGACATTTCGCGGATGACGATCGTGGCCAAGGGCGACGACCGCATCATCGAGCAGATTCGCAAGCAGTTGGAGAAACTGGTCCACGTGCTTAAGGTCCGCGACTTCACCGGGCACAACGTGGTGGAGCGCGACCTGATGCTGATTACCGTCACGTCGCCAGCCAGCAAGCGGGGCGAGATCGTCGACCTGGTCGAGTTGTTCGGCGGCAAGGTGGTCGACATCAGCCAGCAGCACATGATGATCGAGCTGACCGGCCCGGAGCAGAAGATCGACGCGTTCATCGACCTGTGCCGCCCGTACGGCATCACCAACGTCGCCCGGACCGGGGTGATAGCGATGCCGCGAGACCGGCACCCGGAACAGGGCAATTCGACGGATGCAGGGCCGGACGCGTGACGCAGGGGGAAGAACGGATGGCGAACGCAATGAAGGTCCGCGAGGCAATCCGCCTGATCGAGGCGGACGGTTGGTTCCAGGTGAAGGCCCGCGGTGGCCACCGACAGTACAAGCATGTCAACAAGAGCGGGCGCGTAACGATATCCGGTAAACCGAACGATGATCTTCACCCCAAAACGGCGAGGAGCATCCTTCAGCAGGCCGGTCTGATATAATGGGTGCGGAAGGAGACGACGCATGGATCCCAGACGATACCTTGTCATCATAGAACACGTGCAAGGGTCCAACTACAGCGCCTATGTCCCCGACCTCCCCGGATGCGTCGCTACTGGCGACACGCAGGCCGAGGTCGTCCGAAACATTCGCGAGGCGATTGCCCTGCACATCGAGGGCCTTCGCGAAGACGGGCTGGATGTGCCCGAACCAACTTCCAAAGGGGAATACGTCGAGGCCGTCGCGTAGCGTTGCCGTCTTCGCTTCGCATGGGGCGATATTCGGACTCCAACATCGGTTATCCCATCCACCGCGTTTTCCGCTATAATGCCGGTCTTGCGCCCGCGTGGTGCGGACGCTGGTTCCATACGCGGAGAGTGTCATGAGCAACGGTGGTAGTGGCAGGAACGTCGTCGTCGTTGGCGCGACCGGTGCGGTCGGCCAGCAGTTCGTCCAGATCCTCGAGCAAAGGAACTTTCCGACCAAGCGGGTGCGATTTCTCGCCTCCGCGCGGTCGGTGGGCAAGTCCGTCACCTTCCGGGGCAAGGAATACCCCGTCGAGGAGCTGACCGAGAAGAGCTTCGATGGCGACGAGATTGCCCTGTTCTCCGCGGGCAGCGGCACCAGCCGAAAGTTCGCCCCGATCGCGGCGGCCGCCAAGTGCATCGTCATCGACAACTCGTCCTGCTGGCGGATGGACCCGGATGTGCCGCTGGTCGTGCCGGAGGTCAACCCGCAGGACATCTTCAAGGCTCGTAAGGGCATTATCGCGAACCCTAACTGCTCGACTATCCAGATGGTGGTCGCCCTCAAGCCGCTGCACGACGCCGCGAAGATCAAACGCATCGTCGTGACGACGATGCAGTCGGTCAGCGGCGCGGGCCACTACGCGATGGAGGAGCTGCGGCTCCAGACGGCCGACCTGCTCGCGGGCAAACCGGCCCAACCGAAGATCTTCCCGCACCAGATCGCGTTCAACGCGCTGCCACAGATTCCGCAATCGAACGCCTTCGAGGCCAACGGCTACACGTCCGAAGAGATGAAACTGCTCAACGAGACGCGGAAGATCATGGGCGACCCGTCGATCAACGTGACGATGACCTGCGTCCGCGTGCCGGTGTTCATGGCCCACAGCGAGGCGGTCAACATCGAGACGGAAAGGAAACTGTCCGCCGCGGATGCCCGGGCCCTTCTGGCCAAGGCGCCCGGCGTGGTCGTCGTTGACGACGTGGCCAGGCAGCAGTATCCGCTGGCGACGGTGGCTGGCGGCACCGATCCGGTCTACGTCGGGCGAATCCGCGAGGATTTCTCCATTGCCAACGGCCTGAACATCTGGGTCGTGTCGGACAACCTTCGCAAGGGCGCGGCGTTGAACGCGATCCAAATCGCCGAGGTGCTTATCAAGGGCAAGTCCGGCTGCGGGTGTGGGTGCGGGCACTGAGATCGTTGCGATGGAGGTCGCTGCCTGCAGGCCGATCGGCCCGGCACTGGACCTTGTCTCGGGCGTTGGCGGTATAATACCTGGAGGCAGGACTATGCCGACAATTGCGATGTTCTACGGAATCGTGATCCGCATGTTCTTTGATGAGCATGCGCCGCCGCATTTTCATGCGGAATACGCCGAGCATAAGGCTAGCATAGCGATCGAGTCGCTGGACGTGATCGAGGGACAACTTCCGCGCAGAGCGATCAATCTCGTGCTCGACTGGGCCGAGCTTCATCAGCAGGAGTTGCGCCGCGATTGGGAACTGTGCAGGGGCCACAGGCAACCGCTGAAGATTGCCCCTCTCAAGTGAGGTGCCGCATGGCGGATTATGATGTTGTAGCGGTTCGAGCGCTGGAAGGCATGCAATTGCAGGTGCGTTTTGCCGATGGAGTCTCCGGCATCGTCCGCCTGATGCCCACGCATCTCTATGGAGTCTTTGCGCCGCTCAAAGACCCAGCCGTCTTTGCACTGGCTTCTTGTGAGAATGGTTTTGTAAGCTGGCCCGGGGAAATCGACCTTGCTCCCGACGCAATGCACGAAGCCATTCGCGCGAAGGGCGAGCTAGTCCTCCGGTGACGCGTTTCGCCCAATCGCTATGCGACTCCACCTCACCATCGCGTACTTCGGCCAACGCTATCACGGCTGGCAGCGGCAGCCCGGCAGGCCTACCGTGCAGCAGGCTGTGGAGATGGCGGCGGCCCGCGTGTTCGATGAGCCGGTGATCGTAATCGGCGCCTCGCGAACCGATGCCGGCGTTCACGCCGAGGGGCAGTCCGCGCACATGATCGTCACGAAGGATCGGCCGATCAATCGGATCGCCATGGCCATGAACGCCCGCCTGCCGACCGACATCGACATCCGTCGCGTCCGCCCGGTCTCGGACGAGTTCGACGCCCGCAAGAGCGCCTGCTGGAAGCACTATCGCTACCGCATCCACAACACAGCCAGCCGTCCGATAGCCGACTGGGGCCGAATCTATCACTACTGGCGGACGATTGACGACGATCGCCTCCGTTCCGCAGCCGTTCGCATGGTCGGCGCGCACGACTTCGCCGCGTTCGCCCACGCCTCCAGTCAGCCGCGGCTGACCACCGTGCGGACGATCTATCGGCTGGACGTGACCCGGCTGGCCGACGAGCTGGTCTTCGACATCTGCGGCGACGGATTCCTCTACAAGATGATCCGCAACACCGTGGGCGCGCTGCTGGACGTCGGCCGAGGGCATCACCCGCCTGAGTGGATCGACGAGATGCTGGCTGGCGGCCAGGCGATGCGGGCGCAACACGGCCCGCCGGCTGCCCCGGCGCAAGGACTGACGCTGCTCACGGTCAGCTATCTGCCGTTTCCGCAGGTGGATGTCTGACCGCCAGTCGCTTCCACCCTGCACAGGCCCGCCGCCTGTTCCCAGTGCTCTGTAACGCGTGATCTGATGGGTGCCATGCCTGGGGCAGGCGACAGCCGTACCGTCGTCTGCCACAGGCATGTCTTCACCCCAGGTCCATCCGGGGCAAAGACATGCCTGCGACAAAACAGCAGTCGCAGGCATGGCACCCGATACATCCGTTGCTTGGCCTAGGGTGATCGCTGCACATCTTGTTACAGACTCCTTACAGTCGCGCCGCTGCTTCGTGCGTCATACTCCAACAGGGAGAAGAGAACCAGTTCCACTAACGGGAAGGAGCATGTGATGAGACGCAACGATTGGCTGGCGGCGTGCGTGGTGGCGATGATTGTCGCGGCCGTGGTCGTGGCTGCGGCGCTGCCCGCGATTTCCTGGGCGACGGGGCCGGCGACGGCCGGCGTGCCCGCCCTGCCCCCGACACAACTGACCATCCCGACGCTACAGGCGACCGTGTCGGCGATGGCTGAACGCGAGCCGGGCAAGCCGGTGAAGGTCAAACTGTCGGCCGTCGCCCCGGCGGCCAGGGCCGGGCAACACGTGCCGGTAACGCTGTCGATCATATCGAGCACGTCGTCGCCGATGGCACGTTCCGAGCCGTTGCCGACCCAAGCATTCCGCACAGAGGTCTCCCTCCTCATCGGACCCGAGGGCACGGCATCCAGCACGGTGGATGTTCCGCTCACGTGGGCCTCACCCGTGTCGACGACCCGTCCAGACGAGTCAGCACAGCAGGCGGCTCGCGTGGCTGAACGGATTCTCGCGGCGAATGCTGCGGTGCAAGCGGTTCGTCCGGCAACCCGGCCGGACGATGCTGCGGATGCCGCTCGCCTGACCCAGGTCGCCAGAAACCGCCTGCTTGCGACCGTCACCAGTTACCGGATGGTTCTGAGTTCGTCGGCCGGCGGCGCTACGACCATCGCCGGCCGGTTGAACATGAACGGGAACACTCTCGTGACCACGGGCCTGCAAACCAGCCGGTGAGTGCCATGAGGCTGCGAGCGATCATCCTGGGTGCGGCGGCGGGCCTGTTGGCGGGCGGAGCGGCCATCTTCGTCTGCTCGCCGTGGGGACAACTGCCGGCATTCTCGCCGCTGCCCGAGGATCGTGGCCGGATGTCCCGCGTGGTGATGCACTATCACCCGCGGGTGGGGGAGGCGGTTGCGTCGATCTACCGGCAGTTCCTGTCCGCAGCCGGGCCGAACGTCGAGGTCGTCTGGGTCGTCAACGCGCAGGCAGACCTGGACGACCTGCAAAAGCGGCTGGGCGCGGCCTGGCCCGCGGGACGTTCGCGGGCCGTGCTCATGGGCAAGGAGGTCTCGACCTGGTCGAAGGACCGCTGCCTGACGCTCACGGCCCCCAGCGACGAGCGGCGGACGTTGCTGCTCGCGCCCGCGCGCCAGCTCACGTGGAGCCCGCTTCGGACCAACGACCAGGAGGCACCGCATCGCCAGGCCTTGGACTTCGCCGACCAATTCATCTGCCGCGGGTTGGACGCTGATTTCGACGGGGGAGATTTTCTCATCACCACGCGGCACGCATTCGCCAGTTCGCTGGTGCTGGCAAAGAACCCGCCGTCGGCCGGCCGATTCGCGTCGGCTGACGACGTTCGCAAATACCTGGCCCGCGAGCTTCGGTGCGAACTGACCTGGCTGGGGGACACGCCCGACGACGTTCCGCCCCATCACATCGGCATGTTCCTCACGGTCATCGGCCAGATCGCGTTCGTCGGGGACGTTCAGTTGGCCAGGCGGATCGCCGCGTCTCAGCCGGACGTCGAGGCTGCACTATCAGTCGCGGGCGGCGAGGCGTCAGCGGAGTTTGAGGGCACGCTCCAGTCGCAACTTGGTCGCGTGGCTGGACAGATGCGATCGCTTGGCTACCGAGTCGTTCGCGTGCCGGTGCTGCCATCGGCGACCACACGGGCCTGGTTCGCGTACAACAACGGCATCGTCGAGACCCGCGACGGCCAGACCATCTTCTACATGCCGACCTTCGGCGCCCCCTCATTGGATATGATCGCAGCCGGCGTCTTTCAGAACGCCGGCTGCCGAGTCGTACCGATTGATTGCTCAACCATCTGGCCGATGGGCGGATCGCTACACTGCCTGGTCAACGTCGTCAGCCGGGCGCAATAGCAGCGGCCGCACACTCACACGGTCCGCCGCCGCCGGATTGCCCCGCCGAGAATCGCAATCCCGCCGATCGCCAGGAACGCCATCGTCGCCGGCTCGGGGACGACAAGGCCCACGGCGAACTGGCTGTTGTGGTCCAACACCGCCCAAGCCACGTTCTTGTTCGTGTCCACGCCCCAGACGTTCCCGTAGTCAATATAGGCCGTATCGTATGCGCCCATGTTCACGCCCGTCCCCGCGCTGAGCCAGGACGCACCGTCATCGGCCGAGTAGAGCAAGCCCAGATCCGCCTCCGTCTTGCCGAGAGCCGTCACGGCCGCCTCGCTGTAGGTCATCTGGAGCACATACAGGTCGCCCGACAGGATTCCGGTGAGCTTAAGCACGTCGGAAACCAGGAAACCCGTGGTCGGATCATTCTCGGCGAGGGTTCGCGTTCGCCACGCCTCGGTGACGGTTGCATCGCCGGAGGCGCCCCCCTCGATGATGGTGGCTATCGTGCTCAGCGTGGCGGCGCCACCCGTGCCGGTTGTGGCCGTCACCACGCTCTGCAACCCGCGGTAGTCGACCGTCGAGTTGACGCCGGCGGAAATCGCCGGCCCGAACGTGGCGGCGCTGTTACTCTTGTCAGCCGTCATGTTGCCGAAGCCGGGAACCAGCCAGCCGCCATCGTTGGCTGGATTCGCAACGCTCTTGAGTTGCGTGAACGTCGTCCCGCCGCCGGCCTTGAACACTTTCTTGCCGCTGTCGGTCCGCAGAACGGTTCCGGGCGTGCCGGTCAGGGTCTGGATATAGGTCCACTTATAGGGTGCCAGTTTGGCATACTCCACTTGGCCCAGGTTCAGGCTGCCCAGGGTGACGCTGCCGTTGGTCGCCGTCAGCGATAGGATGCCCCGGTTGGCGACGGTGGTATTGGTCCCCAGGTCGATCGCGCCGTTGATCTTGATGTCGTTTGCGGCCGTCATGCTGACGTCGCCGGAAAGCTGCGTGTTATCACGGACGTACGTATAGACGTTCCCTTTGACCAGGACGTCGACATAGCCCGCGATGGTGATCTTCCCGCGGGCGGCAGTGTCGGCAGTGCGCTCGCCAGAAGTAAGCAGGTCGGTCGCCGTGAATGAGCCGTTGGCCCCGTCGGCCTTCGCGTCCCCGTTGAATTCAATGTTCCCGCTTTGTAAGAAGGATATAGCGCCGGTCCTGGTATCGACGTTCGCGCCCTCGAAACTGCCGTCGTGCTTGACGTACACGGCGCGGGTGCCGGTGCCGGTGGTGCCGTTGGTTGTTGCCAGGATGCTGCCGGCTGTGCCGGCGGTGTTGCGGATGAACACGTTGCCATTGCTGTAGATCTCGACCTTACCGGCGGTGCCGTAGTTACCATTTATTCCAGAAACAGTAGTTTGGGTGTTGCGGGTGTCGATGGAACTGATCCGAACATCGCCCGCCCGGTCGGCCAAGGTATCTACGCCGATGGTCACGTTGCCGCCGTTGTTGTATTGGGGTTGCTCTGCTTTCTTGCCGTCGTTGGCGGTGTCGATGGCGCCGATGCTGATGGTGCCGGGGTTGATGATCTTTATCCAGCCCGATGGCTGGCCTATCGCGCTGGTGCCGGGGTTCCGGTGGGTCGACAGCCCCGTCGCCCCGGTCCCCGTCAGGTCGTTGTCGCCGAGGTCGAGAGTGAAGCTAATGTTATTGTTGGTATTGGTCCAGACATTGTACACGCCCAGGTTGAGGCCACCGGTGACGGCATAGACGTACGGATTGCCCGTCGTGCCGACTCCGCCGACGTTCGGGAGGACCCCGCCGAGGCTGTGGCCAGTGAGGCTCAGGTCGGCGTTGCCGCCCAAAACCAAGTCCGCGCGGGCGGGCGCAGCCGATAGAACCGCCAGCACCACGGCCGCCGCTAACACGATCCAGCTTCGAGTCATGTGTCTTTCTCCAGCCACCAATGCATACCGTTCCATGACCATGACAGCTCCTCTAAAGTTTGGATACCTTGAAGCCACCTTGTCGCCCATGGCCGCCACAAGCGGCTCGACTGTTTGAACAATAAGAGATAGTGCAAACGGCGTGCCACGTGAGAGAACTAATGGTGGAATGTGACGTAACGACTTGTCATTGCAATAGTAAAGAATAATCGCCGGCGGTCGCCGGCAATGAGGGGATGATGCTTTATTGCAGCACATTACTCATACGGTATGAGCGCATATTGCATAACAAATTGTTCTGACACACGTTATACATGTTACTTGAATCAACACCGGCAAGAACAGCCCAGGCCAAGTTAGGGAGGTTGCCCCCCACTTCATTGTCCAGGCGGCGCGGCGGAACCGCAGTCAACCCATTGCGAGGGAAGGTGGATGGTCACGGGGCGTCGTTGCGTATTCAGACCCCGCAGCAGATCGACGCCGGCCCGGCCCATTTCATCAGGCGGGCCCTGGTCGAAGCGGCTGAGGGCTTTCACGCGGTCGCCAAGGTCTCGGCGATGCACACCGCCGGAGATAACACTTAGCTGCGTGGGGACGGCAATGTGAAGTTCGCGGCAAGCATCAAGGATATCGCAGCCGGCCCGCTGGTTGCCGGCCACGAGGCCGGTCGGCGGTTCCGGGAGTTTGAGCAGCAGGTCTAACTGCTCGGCCAATTTTCGCTCCCCCACTCCGACGGGGTCGTCCCTGACCAGCAGGGGGTCAAACGGGATGCGATGGTTCGCCAATGCCTCCCGATAGCCTGCCAGCCTCTCGACCCAGTAGGTTGTGTTGGGCTGCTTGAGGTCCATATAGGCGACACGCCGGTGCCCCATGCCGATCAGCCGTTCGGTGGCGTGGCAGATTGCCCCCTGCTGATCGACGAGTACCGCATTGACCAGCACGCCGGCCGGGAGATCCTCATCAATCAGCACCATCGGGACGCCTTGGCGAGCCCAGTTTGCCAGTAGTTCGGCCGGCGGCCGAAACATGATCGCCGCCAGTCCGACCGTCGGGTCAAGCCCGGCCTCAGTCAACAGGTGCAGTTCGCCGGGGCTCAAGTCGCCATCGGTCTGGCTGATCCGCCGAACCGACAGCCGCAGGCCGTGGCTGCCGCACTGGGCGTCGATGCCCAGCAGGATGCTCTGCGCGTGGAGGGACCGTGAGAGCGGATCGGGTATCAGGGCAACCACGGATCGCAGTTGCCGCAATCGGCCATCGGACGTCTGGCGGGTAAAGTGCCCGCCGCGAAAACGGGCTTCGAGGATCCCCTCCCCCGACAGAACGCCCAGCGCCTTCCGGGTGACGTGCTCGGTCGTCCCGAACTGCCGGGCCAGTTCCACAATCCCCGGCAGTCGCGAGCCGGGCAGATAGGTCGCCACGCGAGTCCGCAGCATCGCCGCCAGTTGCTCGGCTGTCACACGTTGACTTCTTCGACCGCGAAGCGCCATGACCGTATTATAACCACCTGTTCCCTGGCCGTGACAACCAACCTCGCCGGTGATATAGTGGCCTCATCCGAGGCAGATCAATTGGAGGGTCACGGATGGCCGGTCCCGCGGAAAAGTTCGTTCACCTGCACACCCACTCGCACTATTCGCTGCTCGACGGCGCCCTGCGCATCGATGACATGGTGGCCAAGGCCAAGTCGTTCGGGCAGTCGGCGATGGCCATCACCGACCACGGCAATATGTTCGGCGTGATCGAGTTCTACAACGCCGCGCTCAAGGCGGGCGTCAAACCCATTGTCGGCTGCGAGTTCTACGTCGCCCCCGGCGACCGCCGCGACCGCGAGGCGAAGGGCATCTCCGACGCATCCTACCACCTCGTGCTGTTGGCGATGAACAAGACCGGCTACCAGAACCTGCTCAAGCTGGCCAGCATCGCCTACCGCGAAGGCTTCTACTACCGGCCTCGCATCGACAAGCAGATTCTGTCCGAGATGCACGAAGGGCTGATCTGTTCGTCCGCCTGCCTGGCCGGCGAGGTGCCCAACGAGTTGCTGATGAAGAACCCGGCGGCTGCCCGAGCCGCGGCCGAGTCGTATCTGAAGATCTTTGGCCCGGACCGCTACTTCATCGAGATTCAGGACCACGGCCTGCCCGAGCAGAAGCAGACGAACCCGGAACTGGTCGAGTTAGCCAAGAAACTCGGCGTCGGGCTGGTTGCCAGCAACGATGCCCACTATCTGGAGCACGGCGACGCCCACGCGCACGACGTGCTCTGCTGCATCAACACCGGCAAGCTGCTCGACGACCCCGACCGGTTCCGCTTCGGGTCCGACCAGTTCTACCTGAAAAGCGGGTCCCAGATGGAGGACCTGTTCGCTGACTATCCCGAGGCACTGGAAAACACCGCCGCCATCGCGGCCAAGTGCAACCTCGAACTCAGCTTCAAGACTCGTCACGCCCCGGTCTATAAGCCGCCGGCTGAGTTCAAGGTCACGCCCGAGCAATATCTTCGCCAACTCGCAGCCGAGGGCCTGAAGAAGCGGTTCGGCAAGAACATCACCGACGAGCACCGCCACCGGATCGAGCGCGAACTGAGCGTGATCGAGGCCAAGGGGTTCTCCAGTTACTTCCTGATCGTCTGGGATTTCTGCAACTGGGCCGCCACGCAGGGAATCCCCGCGGCCCCCAGAGGCTCCGGCTGCGGCACGCTTCTGGGGTACGTGCTCGGCATCGGTAACGTGAACCCGCTCCAGTATGGCCTGCTGTTCGAGCGGTTCATGGACCCCAGCCGAAACGAGATGCCTGATATCGATATCGACATCTGCCAGATCGGTAGGGCCAAGCTGATCGACTACGTCCGCCACAAGTATGGCCACGTCGCGCAGATCATCACGTTCAACACGTTGGCTGCCAAGGCAGCCATCCGCGACGTGGGGCGAGTGCTCAACGTTCCGCTGCCGGACGTCGACCGCATCAGCAAGCTCGTGCCCGGCGGGCCCAAGGTCACGCTGGATTCGGCCCTAGCCGGCGAAGCCGACTTCCGAGCCGCCTACGAGTCCGACGCCGACGCCCGGCGGATCATCGACATCGCCAAGCGGCTGGAGGGCCTCGCCCGCAACGCGTCGGTTCACGCCGCCGGAGTGGTCATCGCCGACCGCCCGCTGGAGAACTTCCTGCCCCTGTGCGGCGATGCCGACGAGGTCATCACCCAGTTCGAAGGCCCGATCGTCGACAAGGTCGGCATGCTGAAAATGGACTTCCTCGGCCTGCGGACGCTCACCGTCATCGAACGCGCCCGCCAGCTCGTCAAGGCCAACCACGGCGTGGACGTCGATCCCGAGGCGCTGACATTCGACGACGCCAGGGTGTTCAGCCTGTTCGCCCACGGCCAGACCGACGGCGTGTTCCAGTTTGAGTCCGGCGGCATGAAGGACCTGCTCATCAAGCTCGGGCCGGACCGCCTGGAGGACCTGATCGCGTGCAACGCCCTCTATCGCCCGGGCCCGATGCAGATGATCGACGACTTCTGCGCCCGCAAGCACAAGGGCGATTGGCCGAAGGTCCACCCCGACATGGACGCCATCCTGAACGAGACCTACGGCATCATGGTCTACCAGGAACAGGTGATGCAGATCGCCAACCGGATCGGCGGCATCGAGCTCAGCCGGGCCTACAAGCTCATCAAGGCGATCAGCAAGAAGCAGGAAGACATCATCCAGGCCGAGAAGGAGAACTTCTACAAGGGCGCCCAGGAACGCGGCATCAAGAAGCAGCAGGCGGAGGAACTGTTCGCCCTGATCCTGAAGTTCGCCGGCTACGGCTTCAACAAGAGCCATTCGACCCGCTACGCGATCGTCGCCTACCAGACCG
>JAQTVL010000052.1 GCA_028706835.1 Phycisphaerae bacterium
GTCAGCCGGAGCACGCGCTGGTCCTCGGCGGCGACCTCGGCTATGCCGGACTCGAATTCAGCGTCGAACATCTTGATGATCCTGGCGATCTCTCCCTTCTGCATTTCATCGAGGTAGCTGCGGTAGTCGAAGTAGTGCATGCACAGCATGGCCGCGACGCCGCAGACGAAGCCCAGCAGGCCGCCGATCAGCGGGCTGCGGACCTTCGACTTGGTCGTCACCTTCGACCCGGCGAAGCCCACCGCGAAGCCGATGCCCACCGGGAACAGCAGGATCAGGTAAATGAACCGCCCGATCAGGTGGGCGGCGAACCCCGTGACCACCGCGGTTGCCAGCATCACCGCCAGCAGCAGGACCACGCCCGTGGGTTCAAATCCGCCCTCGGGCTTGTACGGCTGAACGTCCAGTCGACCGCCGATCGTTTGCGCAGGCATAGTACCCCTTTCAGAGTTGAAGAAACTGACGCGACCAGAATACCGTGCCGCGGGGGCGGGGTGCAAGGGGGTAGTCGCGGTGGATGGGGAGCGCGGGCATCCTGAATTCCCAGAAATCTAAGAGGTCCCGGCTCTCCTCCCCAATGACGAGTGCGGTTCACCTTCCGCTTGCGTTTTCGCATTGCCGGCTTGGCCAGCCGCGATTGCTGAAACGCAAGCGGAAGGCAACGCATCCGGTTATCCTTTTCTCGACGCCGCCCCCGCTTTGTCAGCGTACTCGCGGAGCAGCTTCAGATAGATGTGGTAGTTGGCCAGCGATACCCCCGGCGGCGTCTGGTGGTCCACGCTCGGGATGAAGCCGCCCTTGGCTACCGTCGGCAGCAGACGCTCGAATTCGGCGCGCATGGCCGGTTCGCCGTGCGGCATCGTCATCTTGTCGAAGTGGCCGATGAACCGCATCCGCGGATGCTCCCGGCGAAGTTTGGCGATGTCCACGCCGGCCTGACGCTCCAGCGGCAGGATGCCCTCCAGCCCGGCCTCCTCGAACCAGTAGGCGGGCTCCGTCACGTCGCCGTCGGAGTCGATCACCGTCAGGATGCCGCGCTCGTGCATGGCCGGGAGCACCTTGCGGTAATACGGCTTCATGAACTCGTCGAACAACGGCTTGGACAGCATCGGCCCGTGGTTGTAGCTCATGTCCTCGCCAAACGTCAGGAAGTCGGGGACGGCATACGAGCACACCTCGTCCAACGCCTTGAGTATCCAATCCGACAGGTCGCGGTTGATCCGGTGCAGCAACTCGGGCTGGTCGTAGAAGGCGTAAAGCTGCGGCTCGATGCCGAGCAGGCAACGGGTGAACCAGAAGAAACCGTCGAACGTGATCCAGACAACCGCGTCGCCCCTGGCCTGCTCCGCAGCCCACCGCTTCCACTGCTCGGGATTCACGCATGGTAGCGGGTAGAGGAACGGCTTGATCGCCTCGTACTCGTCCATCGTTCGGATGATCGGCGCCCCGTGCGATGGCGCCTTCGGGCAGCCTTTCTTGGTGATGCCGACCCAGTTCTGGTAGTAGACGTCCAGGCCGAAGTGCCGGTAGAGGTCGTACCGGTCGCGGCAGGCGAGGCCTTCGCCCTGCCATCGGTCGATGGTCTTGTCCCACCACGTGGCCCACTCGATCATCGGCAGCCGATCGAACGGCTGGAAGTTCATTACCGCGTGGAACCGTTCGCGGGTGGTCATCTCCTTGGCCTGCTGCGACATTCCGGTTTCCTTGCTCGTGTCGTCGGTTGCAGTTCGAACGCAGTGAACGGCACAACAGGATACCGGCTGGCCGTGGGGCGGCTCAAGCGAGAAGTCGTGATACGCGAAGGAGACGCGGAGGAAGAGGCGGTTCGCAGATTACGCAGATGACGCAGATTCATCGGCGGTCCCCTCGGTGAAGAATGTCCTTTTGTGGAGTGCGGTAGCGCAGCTACCGCTTTGGCGAACACCTGCACGCCGGCAGGCCCAAAGCGGTAGCTGCGCTACCGCACTCCACAAACAGACATTTGTCGTTCCGTGGGGCGAGCCGGAACCGTCGCGGATAATTTTTCGGAAATTGCGCGTCTACTTTCCGCGCGGAAAAAGTTAATATCGTGGCGTCGCACAATCGGTGCGGCCAACTCACGGAGGCCCGGCAAGAATGTCACAAGTCCGATCATCGGGGCAAAGCCGCTTCTCCTCCGAGGATTCTCGGTGGATGCTGCACGCGATTCGCGCAGCCGCGGCTGGGCGCGGACACGTCGAGCCCAATCCCATGGTCGCCGCCACCATCGTCGCCGACGGCAAGTGCGTGGGCGAAGGCACGCACGAGGTGTTCGGCGGGCCGCACGCGGAAATCAACGCACTCAACGCGGCTGGGCCCGCGGCCCGGGGCGCGACCCTCTACGTCAACCTCGAGCCCTGCTGCCATCACGGCAAGACCGGGCCCTGCACCGACGCGATCATCAAGGCCGGCATCGCACGCGTTGTCTGCGCGATCATCGATCCGTTCGAGCAGGTCAACGGCAAGGGCATCGCCACGCTGCAACTGGCCGGCATCCAGGTCGATGTCGGCTGCGTCGAGGGCCAGGCCCGCCAGCTCAACGCGGGCTACCTGTCGCTCATCGAGCGAGGCCGGCCGCTCGTGCTGGTCAAGTGGGCCCAGACGATCGACGGCAAGATATCCTCGCCGCGGCTCGGCCGATACATCACCTCCGACGCCGCCCGCGTCGAGGCACACCGGCTGCGCTCGCAGTGCCAGGGCATCCTGGTCGGCGTGGGCACGGTCACGGCGGACGATCCGCAGTTGACCTGCCGTAGCGTCCCGGGCGTCAGCCCGCACCGCTTCATCCTCGACGGCAAGCTCCGCACGCCGACCGCTAGCCAACTCGTAGAGACGGCCAGGCAAACGCCGGTGACGATTCTGACGACCGCGTCGGCGGTGGCCGAGAATCCGGCGGTCGTCAAGCGTTTCAAGGAGTGCGGCGTCAACATCGTCGAGCTCGGCGACAAGCCGCCGATCAAGTGGGCCGAGGTGCTCAAGGAACTCGCCCGCCTGAAGGTAACCTGCCTGCTGGTCGAAGGCGGCCGGGCGGTCATCCGGTCGCTGCTGAACGAGAAGCTGGCGGACCTGGCGGCGATCTTCATCTCGCCGAAATTCGCCGGCCCCGGCCTGCCGATCCTCGACGACGCCCTGCCGTCGTTCCGCCTGGAAGACGTCCGCGTCCGCCACTTCGGCCCGGACGCGCTGATGGAAGGGCGGATCGATTACGCGTGACCGGGGCCGGTTTTGCGTATTTTCTTGCGCATGCGATTGTGGTGGGGATATACAACGGGGGAAGCCACATGAAAGGGGAGAAGATGCGGCGGTCGAGATCGGCTGCTCCTATTGCGGCATTGGCGTCATTTATCATTATCCTCGTGACCGCCGGATGCGGTTACTCCTACGCTCCGTATAGCGCACCTCCGTTGGCATTCTCCGGGGATTCCGCGACGGCTCGGCAAACGGTCGTCGTCCCGACACTCGATACGCCAGCCCTCAAGAAAGGTAAGAACGTGCTCTGGTGCGCCACGTTCCAGCTTTGCTGGGCCGGGTTCAAGCCCGTGGTCGGCCCACTTAATGTGCCCGGGGCGGATGACACGATCCGTCGGCTGGATGGTGCTCACATCAATGCCAGCGATATGCCGAAAGACGGCTACTACACCGCCGCCGGGTTGGTGAGGACTGGAATCGTCGGCAAGATACAATCCGAAATGGCCGCCAAGTTCCCGAAGGTGAAGCCGAACCTGCCTGCGGCAGGCCATGAGGATGCGCTGGCCTATGCCTACCTGAACGCCATGCTCAAGTTCCGAACCGCCTACATCAACCGCAAGGGCGGGGACGAGTTCACCGACGCAGTTGGCAGCAAGATCCGCGTCAGCAGTTTCGGTCGAGAAGTGAACGGGGACGCCGCGATGGGCCGGCAGATTGAAATCCTCTATAGTGACAAGAAAGAAGATCCGCTGCGCGAATTCGTGCTCGATCTGGACAAGAACTCCCGGCCTGCCCAACTCATTCTCGCCTGCGTGGAACCAAGGGAGTCCTTGGCTGCCACGTGGCGGGAAGTGCAGCGGAATATCAAAGACTGGAAGGCCACCGAAGGCGAGCGGAAGTTTCATGATAGCGACTCGCTGGTCGTGCCGAACTTGAACTACAAGATTCAGCACAGCTTCAAAGAACTGGAGACAAGCGGGTTCCTGAAGACAGGGCAGTCCATTGACTTCCGTCTGGACCGGAGCGGCGCGGTTCTGGTCAGCGAGGCGTATCTCGTCGCTTTTCGCGGCATGGCAACGGGCCGGAGTTTCAGGTTCACGCGCCCCTTCCTGATCGCCATGCGTAATCGCGGCTCGACCGAGCCCTACTTCGTCATGTGGGTCGATAACGCCGAATTGCTGTGCAAGCCGGATGCGCATTGACCGAAAAACAGATCAGGGGCACACTCGCAGCCGACATGTTGCGGAACTGAGGGTGGATTGAATGGACCGTAGCGAGCGCGAGTTTGAGTGGGACATGGCCAAAGAGGCGGTCAACGTCATCAAGCATGGCGTGGATTTCAGCACGGCGCAATTGGCGTTCGCCGATCCCCGTCGTGTCATGGCCGAGGACGTGTCGCACCGTCAGGGCGAGGACCGGTTCTATTGCATGGGCCGCGTGGGCGACCGGGTTTTGACCGTGCGATTCACGATCCGCGGTCGTAAGATAAGAATTATCGGTGCTGGTTATTGGCGGAAAGGGCGCAAAGGCTATGAACAAACGAACCCGATACACGAATGAGCCGATGGAGTTTAGGGTGATTCCGGATTTCCTGCCGCCACCGGAGAAGCTGCGTTTCAAGGAAACGGCAGCGCGCATGACGTACGACTCCAGAAAGGACGTGCTTCACCTGCAACTGAGCAACGCGACCGTCGCGCGAACCGTCAAGGCGGCTCCGGGGGTCGTGCTGGAATACGATGAGCCCGGAAACCTGACCGGCATTCAAGTGCTCAAGGCGTCGCGCCGGGTGGCCAATCCCAGGATACTCGAGTTCGCGGTGGCGTAACGCCCGTTCTGACTGGCATCCCATGACCACCATTCGCATCGGCATCATCGGGGCAGGGGGCAACACTCGCAGCCGGCACATTCCCGGGCTTCGGGCCGTCGAGGGCGTCCGCATCGTATGCGTGGCCAACCGGTCCCTGGAGTCGAGCCAGAAGGCGGCCCGCGAACTCGACATTCCTCGCGCCCATGCCCGCTGGCAGGATGTGATCGACGACCCCGAGGTCGACGCCGTCTGCATCGGCACCTGGCCCTACCTGCACGCGGCGGCCACGTGCGCCGCGCTGGCGGCCGGGAAGCACGTGCTCTGCGAAGCCCGCATGGCCTGCGACGCCGACGAAGCCCGGCTGATGCTTGCCTCTTCGCAGCACAGCGACAAGGTCGCGATGCTTGTCCCGTCGCCGTTCGGCCTGAAGGGCGATCGCGTCGTCCGCGAGATGATCGACTCGGGCTTCCTGGGCGAAATCCGCGAGCTTTACATACGAGGGCTGTCCGCGCAACTCGCGGACGCGACTGCCCCGCTGCACTGGCGGCAGCGGGCAGAACTGTCCGGGGTGAACATCCTGGCGCTGGGCATCATGAACGAAACGGTTCAGCGGTGGTTCGGCCGGGCGGACAGCGTGGTTGCGCAGACGGGCCTGTTCGTCCCTCGCCGCCGCGACCCGGCCACCGGCCTCATGCGGGACGTGGACATTCCCGACAGCGTCGCGGTGCTGGCTCGCCAGGCGGACGGGGCGAACGCGGTGTATCACCTCAGCGGCGTGGCCCACTTCGGCGGCGGCAATCGCATCGAGGCCTACGGGTCAGCCGGCACGCTCATCTACAACTTCGGCGACGACACGATCCTGGCCGGCCGGGCGGGCGAGAAGGAACTCAAGCCGGTCCCAATCCCGCCGGACAAGGCGGTCGCGTCCGCACTGCCGACGCTCCCCGCCGGCTGGCGAGTGGAGGCGGATTTCATCGAGTCGATTCGCACGGGCAAGCCGGTCACGCTGACCAGCTTCGCCGACGGGTTGAAGTATATGCAGTTCACCGAAGCGGTTCGTCGATCCGCCGATACCGGCCGGCGGGTGCCTGTGGGGGAAGTCTAGGGTTCTGCCCGGAATTGCGCTTGTTTCGCCCGCCAATGGTCTTATAATTTCCGGTTTGGCAATAAGATGCGGGGTAACGGTCGCGCCGTGCCAGCATCCAGGTGAACGGGTATGAGTCACGTGAACTTTTTCGAGCCCGGAGAGACCGGCATGAATGTCAGCCTCAACGGAGCGTCCGGCGGTGTATAGCCGGGCAGGACAGGTTGCTCCCGCCATCGCCCGGAACCGGGCGTTGAGGTGCGGTGGGTGCAGTCTGCCCGTGCAGACGCCGTTGATCACGCCGGGAGTCGGCCAATGCCGGCCCCCAGACGGCGTGAGGGATGCCGGACCCGCAGGGTGATGCGGAGTCCAATCCGGCCCGCGCTCGAAGAAGTGGGAACGGTTGTTCCCACTTCTTTGTTTTGGAGAATTCCGAGGCGGTGCCTCGGGTTAGAAAAACTGAATAGGACATCCGAATAAAGGACTGCGAATGAACCATGAATTGATTCGACTGGTGGACTCGATCAGCCGCGATAAGAACATCGACAAGGAACTGCTCTACCAGGACCTCGAGTTGGCCATGGTATCGGCGGCCAAGAAGTATTACGGCCAGGACGAGGAGTTCCAGATCGCCATCGACCGCCAGAGCGGCGAGATCAGCGCGATCCGCAACGGCGAGCCGATCGATGTTCGCGACCTCGGGCGAATCGCCGCCCAGACCGCCAAGCAGGTCATGATCCAGCGGATCCGCGAGGCGGAACGCGGCAGCATGTTCAGCGAGTTCAAGTCGCGCGAAGGCACCATTGTCACCGGCAGCGTCACCCGCGTCGACGAGAGCGCGATCACCGTGAACATCGGCCGAGGCGAAGGCTTCCTGCCGCGGTCCGAGCAGATACCCGGCGAGAGCCACCAGGTCGGCGAGCGGATTCGGGCCATGATCCTCGAAGTCCGCGAGACGCCGCACCAGATCAAGGTCGTTCTGTCCCGCAGCCACCCGGATTTCGTCCGCCGGCTGTTCGAACTGGAAGTGCCCGAGGTGGCGGAGCGGATCATCGAGATCAAGGCGTTGGCCCGCGAGGCCGGCTATCGCACCAAGATCGCCGTGACCAGCATCGACAGCAAGGTCGACGCCCTGGGCGCGTGCGTGGGCGTCCGCGGCAGCCGGGTGAACAACATCGTCGACGAGCTCGGCGGCGAGCGAGTGGACATCGTCCGCTGGAACGAATCCAGCCAGGTGCTCATCGGCAACGCGCTCAAGCCGGCCGAGATCAATCAGATCGCCCTGTGCTTCGAGATGGGCCGGGCCACCGTCGTGGTCAACGAGGACCAGTTGTCGCTGGCGATCGGCAAGCGCGGGCAGAACGTCCGGCTGGCCGCCCGCCTGACCGGCTGGGACATCGATATTCTCACGCCCGCGGAATACAACGCGGGCCTGGACCGGATGGTCAAGACGCTACGGGCTGTCGAGGGCATCAGCGACGAGATGCTGGACAAGATGATCGCGTTGGGCATCGTCAGCCTGCTGGACCTCGAAGAGGTCGGGGCCGAGACGCTGGTGGAGAACTGCGGCATCCCGCAGGAGCTGGGCGATCGCGTCGTGACGGTGGCCGCCGAAGAAGCCAAGAAGATTCAGGCCGAGCAGGTCGTCAACCGCGAGCGAGCCGATGCGGCCCGTCGGGAGAAGGCGGCGCTGGAGGCAAGCTGGGCGAAGAAGCTGGCTGCCGGCGAGATGTCGCTGGAGCAGGTGGAGGCGGCCCGGTCGGCGATGGCGGCCGAGGAGATGGAGCGCAAGGCGGCTCAGGTCGGGCTTGGGGTCAGCGCGGCTCCGTTGCCGGAGGGCACGCCCGTCGAGGTGCCGACCAGCATGGACCAGCCGCTCACGCTCGAACAGCGACTGGCGATGGCCCGTCAGCGAGATGCGGCGGCCCAGCAGCAGGCGCAGGCCGCCCCGGCGGCCGATCCGGCCCCTGTGACTGAGCCGGCTTCTGCGGCGGAGGCCGCCCCTGCTGCGGAGTCGGCGCCGCCGGCGTCCGCGCCTGAAGGCGGAGAGAATAAGCAATAGCAGTGAACGCGCCATTGAGAACTTGATGTTGGGTAGTTACGGGCTCTAAGTCCGGAGGTTCCTGTTTGACGACTCGCGTGCACATACTGGCCAAGGAACTCAGCGTTACCAGCAAGGCAATCCTGGAGAAGTGTCGCGCTGAGGGTCTGGACGTAAAGAACCACATGGCGGTCATTTCCGCCGGACTGGAACAGACGATCCGCGAATGGTTCAGCGAAGGCGCTGCCAAGACGGCCGTCGAGGAAACCGAGCACGTCGACCTGACCAAGGCCCGTCGCCGGCCCCGCAAGAAGGCCAAGGAAGGCGAGGAAGGCGTCGCCGAGGCCGCGACGGCCGTCGAGGCGCCCGTCGCCGAGCCTGTTGCACCGGTCGAAGAGCCTGTTGCGCCGGCGGCCGAGCCGGTCGCCGAGGTCGAGACTGCCGTCGCCCCGCCGGCCGTTGAACCGGTTCCAGAGCCAACGGTTGCGCTGGCGGAGCCGCCGGCCGCCCCCGCTCCTGTCGCCGTCGAGCATGGGGCGCCCAATGCGCCTGTGGCAGAGCTGGCCGCCCCCGCCGCTCCCGCGGTGGCCGCCCAGGCGGCGTCTCCCGCGGGGGCCCACAAGGCCCCGCACGCCCCAGCCAAACCCAAGATGATTGCCGGGCCGCAGAACGTCCCCGCCCCGGCGCAGATGAAGGGGCCTCGCGTCGTCCGAGTCGAGCGTCCGGAACCGGACAGCCGGCCTCGCAGCCGAGCGGGCGGCCCTGGCGGTCCTCGTCCGGGCGGCCCGGCAGGCGCCGGCGAGTCGACCACCGGGCCTGCGCGTCCGTCGCGGCGTCGCGGCGGCGCCGCGCCCGCGGAGGGTGCGGTCGAGGGCGAAAGCGAAGCGGCGGCCAAGAAGCGCCGAGGCCGAAGCCCGCGGCGATCCGGCCGAAGCGAAGTCACCGAGCGAATCCGCGAGTGGCGAGATCAGGACCTGATCGAGCGTCAGGAGCGGCTCGCGCTGGCCACCGGCCGGCTGAAGACCCGCCGCAGCGACGACGGGCATCACCTGCCGGGCGCGCCCGAGCGGCCATCGGAACTCGTCATCGAAGTCCCGATCAGCATCAAGAACCTGTCGTCGACGCTGGGCATCAAGTCGAGCGATATCATTCGCAAGTTAATGGACGCCGGCGTGATGGCGACCATGAATTTCATGCTCGACGCCGACAACGTGACACTGCTCAGCACCGAGTTCGGCATCTCGGTTCATGCGGTGGCTGAGAAGACGCCGGCGGAGAAGTTGGCCGAGGAGTTCAGCCAGATGGCACGAGAGCACCTGTCGCCGCGGCCGCCGGTCGTCACGTTCCTCGGTCACGTCGACCACGGCAAAACGAGCCTGCTGGACCGCATCCGTCACGCCGACGTGGTGTCCGGCGAGTCGGGCGGAATCACGCAGCACATCGGCGCGTACCGTTGGGAAAAGGACGGCAAGGTCGTCGTGTTCCTCGACACCCCCGGCCACCAGGCGTTCACGCAGATGCGGGCCCGCGGGGCCAACATGACCGACGTGGTCGTGCTGGTCGTTGCCGCCGATGACGGCGTGATGCCGCAGACGATCGAGGCGATGAACCACGCCAAGGCCGCCGGCGTGCCGATCGTCGTCGCCCTGAACAAGATCGATCGGCCGGACGCCGACGAGCACCGCGTTCTCGGCCAACTGGCCGAGCAGGGCCTCAGCCCGCGCGAGTGGGGCGGCACGGTGGAAGTGATTCGCACGTCCGCGACCACCGGCAAGGGCGTCGACCAACTGCTCGAACTGCTCGCCCTGGAAGCGGAACTGCTGGAGCTCAAGGCCGACCCGACGCTGCCGGCCAGCGGGACGATTATCGAAGCGAAGATGGACACCGGGCGCGGAGTGCTGGCCCGGGCCCTGGTCCAGGACGGCACGCTGAAAGTGGGTAACGTGGTGGTGTGCGGCCCGGCCTACGGGCGCATCAAGGCGGTGCTCAACGATCGCGGCAAGGACATCCGCACCGCGCCGCCGGGCACGCCGGTCGAACTGGTCGGACTGTCGGAAGTGCCCGAGCCGGGCGAGAAGTTCTACGTCCTCAAGGACGCGTCGCGGGCCAAGGAACTGGCTGAGACCCGCAACCAGACGCAGCGCGAAAGCGAACTGGCCAAGCGGCAGGCGGTGACGCTGGAGAACCTGTTCAGCCGAATCTCCGCCGGCGAGACGCGCGAGTTGCCGCTGATCATCAAGGCCGACGTGCAGGGGTCGGCCGACGTGCTGGTCGACCAGATCAACAAGCTGAGCACCGCCGAGGTGAAGGTGCATATCCTTCACACCGCGGTCGGCGGGATCAATGAGAGCGACGTGCTGCTGGCGGCTGCGTCCAACGCGATCATCATCGGGTTCCACGTGGTGCCGGACGAGGCGGCGAGAGCGCTGGCGGCTGAGCGAGCCGTGCAGATTCGCCTCTACAAGATCATCTACGAGATCACCGACGCGATTCACAAGGCCCTCGAAGGCATGTTGGCGCCGGAGATCCAGGAAAAGGTGCTCGGCCACGCCGAGGTTCGCAACACGTTCAAGGTCTCGCGCATCGGCACGATCGCCGGCTGCCAGGTGACCGACGGCGTGCTCCTGCGGAACGCCAAGTATCGCCTGTCCCGCGACGGCGTGGTGATTCAGGACGCGCTGGCGTTGGATAGCCTGAAGCGATTCAAGGACGACGCCCGCGAAGTCCGGTCGGGCCTGGAGTGCGGCCTGAAGCTATCGGGCTTCGACGACGTCAAGGTCGGCGACCACCTGGAAGCCTGGACGACCCAGGAGGTCGCCCGGACGCTGGAATAAGAGACACGAAAGTGGTCAGTGGTCAGTGGTCAGTGGCCAGAACTTACGCCGCTGGTCGCTGGCCACTGACCACTGACCACTGAACTATGGTCATTGGCGTCCTACAAGCCCAGTTGCTCATTCGCGAGTCGCGGTCCCTGAAGGACAAGCGGCGGGTGATCAAATCGCTGAAGGAACGGTTGTCGAACCGGTTCAATATCTCGATCGCCGAGGTCGGGGCCAACGAGGCGTACCAGCAGGCGGTCATCGGCGTGGCGATGGTGTCCAACGATCACACCCACGTGCAGGGCGCCCTGGACCAGGTGGTCAGCTTCATGCAGAACGATCCGCGGGCGGAACTGGTCGAGTTCCAGATCGAGTTTCTCTGATACGGACCCTCAATGTCGCGACGCACCGACAAGATCGCCCGCTGCATCCAGGTGAACCTGGCTGAGTTGATCAATTACCACCTGAACGATCCGCGGATCGTGGGCATCATCACGGTCAGCGAGGTGACGATTTCGCCGGACCTGACCCATGCCCGTGTCCGGGTCACCGCCCTGAACGCCGACGACGCCCGGATGCGCACTCTGGTGCGGGCGCTCCAGTCAGCCGCGGGGAAACTGCGGGCGCTGCTGGCGGACCGGGTCGAGATGCGGACCGTGCCACAGTTGAGTTTCGACGTGGACGTACACGCGATTAAGACCCGCGAGACGCTGGAGGCCATCGCCCGCGCGATGCAGAACACCCGCCCGCTGCCGACGGAAGAAGGAGTGGGCGAAGGGGAGAGCGGGCGAGGGGGAGACGAAGAAGATAATGCGGGGGCGCCAGGCCGCGGCGACGCGGAGACGGACGCAGGAGACCACACGACATGAAGAACAGCTCAACCTATGAGAGGCGTTTCAAGGCCCTGCTGGGCAAGCTGCGGAAGGCGTTCACGCCGGCGATGCCGGCCAACCTGCCCACCGACCCGACCACCGAACTGATCTGGTCAGTGCTGCTGGAGGATTCGCCGGAAGGCTCGGCCAAGGTCGGCATGAGCCGGCTGACCGGGCACTTCGTCGACTACAACGAGCTGCGCGTGTCGCGCCCGGAGGAAATCGTCGAGGCGCTGCCGAACACGCTGAGCGACCCGAAGTCGCGGGCCAACCGCATCATCCGCTCGCTGCAGGCGATCTTCGACAAGTTCGACACGCTGGTGATCACCGAGCTGCGCGACCACGGCAAGCGCGAGGCCCGGAATTTCGTCGCCGCCGTGCCGGAGATGACCGCGTTCGTCGAAGGCCGGGTGTGCCTCTTCTCGCTGGGCATCCACTCCATCCCCACCGATGCCACGCTGATGGGCCTGCTGCGAGACCACGGCGCCGTCCATCCGGAGACCGACGTTCGCGACACCCAGGGGTTCCTGGAGCGCGTGGTCCCCGCCAAGGACGCCATCGAGGTTGCCCTGCTGCTCGAAGCCCTGCGCCAGGAGCCGGGCAAGCTGCCCGCCCCAGCCAGGGAAAAGGCGCCCCCGGCCCCGCGCGAGCCGAAGCCCGCCCGCCCGGCGGTTGGCGCCGCCCGCAAAGCACCCGCCTCCGCCCGCAAGAGCGGCGGCAAGAAAAAGTGATTCTCCGGTCTGCCCCACGCAAAGAACGTGGAGGGCGATTGCTATGACCTCATTGAAGAAGTTGACGCTGAAGGGCTTCAAGTCCATCGAGTCCCTTGTGGACTTCGAGTTCCGCTCGGTCAACGTGCTGATCGGCGCTAACGGTGCCGGCAAGAGCAACCTCGTGGATTTCTTTCGCATGCTGAGGGCGATGGCCAACAGGTCACTCCAACGGTTCGTGGTGGAGCGCGGAGAGGCAGATAGCTTCTTCTACATGGGGCCTAAGCGTACTTCTAGGATTTCCGCCGAAATCGAGTTCGGCGGAGGATCCTACGAATTCGAACTCGCGGCCGGTGCTTCCGGGTCGCTGGTGGTCGCGGACGAGTCGGCGTCGGTGGACAACTTCGGAATAGGAATCAGGCGGTTCGATCCGGAGCCGCTGCTTGGGGACTCAGACTGGCCTCCGCCGAACGACGGTC
>JAQTVL010000053.1 GCA_028706835.1 Phycisphaerae bacterium
TTCCGGGCTTGGCCAAGCCCCGAACCGCAGGTTCGGGGTGATTCGCCGCGCTTAGACCGGCATAATCTTCCGGGCGTTGCCGCCCATGATCTTCGCGTACACGTCCGCGGGCAAGTTGCAGCCCTTGATGAACGTGATCAGTCGATCGTCGTAGTTATCGACGCCGTAGCACACCTTGTCGGCGAACTCGACGAGGAACTTCTTGCCGAACGCCGGGTCGCGGGTCAGCGCGTTAAGCCCGCTGCCGCCGGACAGGTCGCCGTAGAGGTTCGGATAGGTGGCCAACAGCCGCGGCACGTCGCCGCCGGGCGTCACCGGGCCCGGCGGATACGACACGTCCAGCTTCTCCGGGTCGGCGTCGCCGCTGATGTGCGTCCACCATGACTGTGCGTGGCCGAGGAAGATCGTGTCCGGGCAGAGCTTCACCGCCCTCTCAAATGCACGGATGTGCCCGCCATACCACCAGTCCGGCATCTTCGTCGCCGGATACTGGATATGCACGGTCACCGGCATGCCGAGCTGCCCTGCCAGGCGGAACATGCGGATCGCGTCCCAACTGTCGTAGCTGATCCGCCACTTGATCTCGCCGTAGCCGCGGGCGCCCCGCGCCTTGTACTCGCGCAGCAGTCTCTCGGGGTTCTCCCGCCGGCAGTCCACCCCGGCGAACGGAATGATGCGATCCGGATACTTCTCGAAGGTCTCGAACACCTGCCTGATCGACAGGTGCTGATAGGCGTAGTCCAGCCCGCCGTCCACTTCTTCCCAACTGTGCAGCCAGCACGTGCCCACGCCGACCGAGTCGAGATAGTCGATCAGCCCCGCTTTGTCCCGGCCGATCCAGTCCACGTGCTGGTGAACGTCAATGATCGCAGCCGCCTCGCTCATCAATGGTTCCTTTCCCTTGTCACAGATTCCACGCCTTGGCAAACCCCTGGAACGACCGGTCCGGCGGCTTTACCGGGTCAGCCGGGAAGAAGCATCGCGGCAACGACTTGCGTCCGAGGTGGCTGGCCAGGCAATCGCAGCACAGCCCGCGATTCTCGCAGCTCTTGGCCTGGCACGGGCATTTCGCACTGTTGGTTTCGCGTCTGCATTCCATGGCTGACTCCCCGCGCACAGGTCCGTTATGCCTTCAGCGACCACGCCTTGGCGAACGCCTCAAAGCTGCGGTCGTATGTCTTCTCAGCCTCCGGCGGGAAGCAGCAGCCGGGCAACTGGCAGGACGCCAGGTGCTGGGCGATGCAGTCGCAGCAGACGCCGCGATTGCCGCAGGACGTGTAGGTGCATGTGCAGCGTTTCGTATTCCGGGGCTTCCTGCATTCCATGTGCGTCTCCTTCAGGTTTCACTTCTTCCGCGCCGGCTTGCGTTTCGGCCGCTTCCCCGTCCCCCGCGCCTTCGCCCGGGCCGCCTCGAACTCCTTGTCCCCGAGAACCCGCCGCGCGTAGGCCTCCAACTGGTCCGCCGTCTCGAACCGCTCCTCGTAGTCGTAGGGCCCGCAGGTGAAATCGCAAGTGTCCGGCGAGAACCGCCGGCAGATCAGCGGGCGGTTCGCGTAGGCCACGCACCGCGGGCCGGCCTTGGTGTCCTCCAGGCAGCGGCAGCGGTTCTCGATGAATATCCACCAGCCGCCGTCAGGGTCGACGTGAACGCTGATGCCGGAATGGGCGAGGTACCAGCGGACCTGCTCGAATTCCTCATAGGTGCAGGGGTCGCCGATCTGAAAACAGAAGTATCGGCAACACCGCGCGTTGCACCGTAGGCACTGCTTGTGCATGCGAACCTCCGAAACCCACCCGGCACGAGCGAGCATTGTAACGCAAACCGCACGCAGGCGAGAAGGCCTTCGCATTTGCACCCTCTGGCGTTGCGAAAGGTTTTCTGCTATTTTTTCACGCCATCGACCCGTAGCACCTACAACAACCTTCAGGAGGCACCATGTCCAGGAAACTCAAGGTCGGCATCATCGGCACCGGCGGCATCAGCGTCGCCCACGAGGGCGGTTACACCAAGAGCGGCTTGGCGGAAGTCGCCGCCATCTGCGATATCCTGCCCGACGTGCTCAAGGACAAGGGCGACAAGTGGTCATCCCCCAGAGCCGCCGCTTCATCGACTATCACGACCTGCTGGCCATCAAGGAGCTCGACGCGATCAGCGTCTGCACGCCGAACCTGCTGCACTCCCAGATCACCGTCGACGCCTTCCGGGCCGGCAAGCACGTCCTGTGCGAGAAGCCGATGGCCATGACCGGCGCCGAGGCCCAGAAGATGAACGACGCCGCAGCCAAGGCCAGGAAGAAGCTCCAGATCGGCCTGATGAACCGCTTCCGCTCCGACGCCAACTACATCAAGAAGCTGGTGGCCGAGGGCACGCTGGGCAACATCTACTACGCCCGCTGCCACGCCATCCGGCGCCGCGGCGTGCCGAGTTGGGGCGTGTTCGGCCAGCTCGACAAGCAGGGCGGCGGCGGCGTCATCGACATCGGCGTTCACATGATGGACCTGACCTGGTGGCTGATGGGCTGCCCCCAGCCGGTCGCCATCTCCGGCGCCACCTACCGCACGATCGGCAACACGCCAGGCCACGCCGGCTGCTTCGGCGCCTGGGACTGGAAGACCTACACCGTCGAGGATTTCGCGGTAGGCCTGGTGCGGTTCAAGAACGGCGCCACGATGAGCATCGAGTGCGGGTTCTGCGTGAACCTCGACAAGCCGGACGAAAGCGTCCACATCGTCGGCGACAAGGGCGGCGCCGGCCTGAGCCCGCTGAGCGTCCAGCTCGAAGCCAGCGGCCACCTGCTCGACTGCACCCCGAACGACATCGGCACAATGGACCTGTTCCTCGCCGGCAAGAAGGCCAGCAACTACGACACCGAAGTCGCGTCCTTCTGCCGCGCGGTCCTGGACAACAAGCCCGTCCACGTGCCCGGCACCGAGGTGATCTGGGTCCAGAAGATGATCAACGGCCTGTACGCCTCCGCCAAAGCGGGCAAGGAAGTGGCGATCAAGTAGCGGCGAGTGCAGCCGGCATCGTTGTCGCGTTACCATCCAAGCCCCCGGGCAACCCCCGGGGGCTTCTTCTTTGTGCTGAGACGGTATCAAAACTAGCTTTGTGCTGGCACGATTATTGACTGCACGCCGATTGTATTGGATGGTTGTTTTGAAACGCCGCACGGCAACGGTGCGGCGGCCAGTGCAGAGGTTGTGGACAACCCACGCCCGTCTTCGCCGACGAGGGACTCGGTCTATGGTCAGCTCATTGAGTTTGCCCAGAGTGCGCCCACTGCGCCTGCTGGTGGCTGCCGGCATCTGCGCGGCGGTCCTGGCGGCGCCGAGGGTCGCCAACGCGGACGTCATCCTCCAGGATCGGGGCTCCTCCGCAACGATTTCGCCCGGCAGCCAGGCCGGCTGGTCCAACTGGACCATCGACGGGCGCGACGTGGCGGTGAAGGACTGGTTCTGGTATCGCGTCGGGTCAGCCGGGGGCGAGACATCGGTCAACGCGCTCTCCCTGCTCGGCGCGACGGCCAGCGACGGCAATGGCGACGGGTTCAACGACCGCGTGGTCCTGACCTACGGCGAGTCGCGGTTCCAGGTCACGCTGGATTACAGCCTGACCGGCCATCCGTCCGGCGAGGGCCTGAGCAACCTGCAACTGATCGCCCGGGTCATCAACACGAGTTCGTCCCCGCTGGACTTCCACCTGTTCAACTTCGCCGACTTCGATATCAACCTGGACGGCTTGGACGCCCTGACCGTCACCGGCCGAAATACCGCGCTTCAGACCAACGGAACGCTGTGGCGTGTCGCATCGACCGTGACGCCGCGCGCCCAGCAGGCCCAGGCCACGAACAACCCGGCGGCCCTGCTGTCCAGCCTGAACGACGGCTCGCCGACGAACCTGGGCACGACGCTCGTCGGCCCGGTCAGCGGCGACACGGCCTGGGCCTTCCAGTGGGACCAGTCGATCGCCGCGGGCGGCACGTTCCAGGTGAGCGAGAACTACGGGACGGTAGTGCCCGAGCCGATGACCCTGACGCTGCTCGGCGCGGGCATGGTCACGCTTGGCGCCGCCGCCCTACGCCGCAGGCGTGCTGTCGCGGCGTCCTGACACAGTTGATTTGATGGGCCGCACCGTGTCCATCGCGCTCTTCTGCGAGGGACAAGGTGCGGCCCCGAGCATGAATCCGAGCGTGACACGCTGCGAGTAGCGCACTCGCAGCCCCCCCCGATGTTGCTCCCACGCAACATCGCCGCCGCGTCATGTTGACTGGCGTCAACATGGCCGCAGAATCGGTACGGCCAGAGCGCGGACCAGCAAAATCTCTTAACTGCTTTTCCTATAAAGTTTTGCAGCAATATACTCCCCCCCATCTTCTTCCCCGCCGATCCGCTGGCACGGAATTTGCAGTTGTAGTCAGTCGTGCGGGTGCATTCTTCGCTGGCCAGCCAAGAGAGAGCCAGGTGGAACCGCCAGGGAGAGGCCCCTCAACCAGTGAGAGACTGCGCTATGGAAACCATCGCCGCGCGGCGGGCCTGCGCCCGTCGGCTGCCTGCGCTCCTGACGCTGGCGGCTGCCATCGTTCTGATCGCGTCGACGTCTGACGCGGACACCATCGTCCTTCGCGATATGAACTCGCGGGTCGAAACCAACTGGCAAAGCCCCACCGGCCTGTTCGATTGGAAGATCGACGGGTTCGACGTGGCCACCCGGCAATGGCTGTGGTATCGCCAGGGGTCGATGACCAGCGAGCAATCGATCGACTCGCTCTACCGCGTCGGCTACAGCTACACCGACAACAACAGCGACGGGTTGAACGAGGAGGGGCTGATCACCTACCGAGAGAGCAGCGACGCGCTGGCGTCGCGATTCACCGTCACCATTCGCTATATCCTTCAGGGCGGCAGCGCGGGCAGCGGGGCCGCCGACCTGCAAATGGCGGTGTCGGTGGCCAACACCAGCGGGTCGGCGCTGTCGTTCCGGCTGTTCAACTACGCCGACTTCCAGTTGCCCGGTGCCGGCGGCGACATCGTGTCCATCCCCGACGGCAACGATCCGTTGCAGACGCAGGGGCCCGTCTACAAGGTGGACTCGATCGCCCAGGTCACGTCCTTTTACGGGAGCATTTTCCCAGACGGCTACGAGGCCGGCATGGCGACCGATTCGCCGACGCTGCTGGCCAGGCTGACGGACGGGGCGGCGACCACACTGGGCACGGTCGCGGGACCGCGATCGCCCGGCGACGCGAGTTGGGCGCAGGAATGGGACCGCTCGATCGGGGCGGGGCAATCGTTCGACGTGCTGTACGACTTCAACGCGATCGTGCCCGAGCCGGCCACGCTGGCGTTCCTGGCAATCGGCGGCGCCGCCCTGCTCCGCAGCGCAATCCGCCGTCGCGGCCGCTGACGCCCGGCTGCTTCGCGAGCACGGTCACTTTCAAAACTAAAACAAAACTAGGGACAGATCCCCTACTTCCAAAGTAGGGGATCTGTCTCTAGTTCTTCCTAGTCTTCGGGGTGATAATCCTCTGGCGATTCTTGGTGCTGAAGATGATGTGAAGGATGACCTTGGTCAGCGATTGCGACATCTGGTTCTCCTCCCCTTGTCGCGCCCCTGCGGGGCTTTCGGTTGGGTGCGGTTGCTGACCCAGGGCGGCGCTCGCTTCGCTCGCTCTGCCCTGGGCTGACTAATCTCAGCCCTTCGGGCCGAACGACAAACCAACTGGCCGCGATCCGCCACCGCAGAGTATCACCGCGCTCTCCCGCTGCCCGAACGGGTTCACAACTTCCGATCCAGTCGGCGGTAGTTGACCGCCTCGGCCACGTGCTCCTGGCGGATCAGGTCGGCGCCGGCCAGGTCCGCGATCGTTCGGCTGATTCTCAGCACCTTGTCGTAGGCGCGGGCGGACAGGCCCAGTTCGGTCATCACCTGCTTCATCAGCAGCGTGCTCGGCTCGTCGAGTTTGCAGTGCTGGCGGAGTTGGCGGGTGGTCATGCGGGCGTTGGTGATCGTGCTCGTGCCGTCGAAGCGGGCGGCCTGGGCGCCGCGGGCGGACTCCACCTGCCCCCGCATCTGCTCGCTGCTCGTGCCGCCGCGCTCGCTGGTCAACTCGCGGAACGGAACGGCTGGCACCTCGATGTGAATGTCGATCCGGTCGATCAGCGGGCCGGACACCCGGCCGAGATACATCTCCACCTGCCGCGACGAACAGTTGCACTTCCGCCGCGGGTCCGTGGCGTAGCCGCAAGGGCAAGGATTCATCGCCGCGACGAGCATGAACTGGGCCGGGAACGTCGGCGTGCCCTGCACGCGAGCGACGGTGACCTGGCCGTCCTCCAGCGGCTGGCGGATCGTCTCCAGCACGGTCCGCGGGAACTCGGGGAACTCGTCGAGGAACAGCACGCCGTGGTGGGCCAGCGACACCTCGCCCGGCTGGGGGACCGATCCGCCGCCGACCAGCGCCGCGGCACTGGCTGAGTGGTGCGGCGAGCGAACAGGGCGAGTGGCCATCAGCGGCGTATCGGGCTTGAGCAGCCCGCAGGCAGAGTAGATGCGCGTGGTCTGGAGCGACTCGCCGAGCGTCAGTTTCGGCAGGATTGTCGGCAGCCGCTTGCAGAGCATCGTCTTGCCACTGCCAGGCGGGCCGATCATAAGGATATTGTGTGAACCAGCCGCCGCGATGATCAGGGCTCGCTTGGCGGCCTCCTGGCCTCGCACGTCGGCGAAGTCGACGTCGTAGTTCGACGCCACGGAGAACAGGCTCTCGCGGTCGATGTTGGCCGGCTCGATTTCCAGTTGGCCGGTCAGAAACCCGACCGCCTCAGCCAGGTGGGCGACGGGGATCACGTCGATGCCCTGCACAATGGCGGCCTCGCGGGCGTTCTCCGCCGGCACGATCACGCCGGCCCTGCCCTGCTCGGCTGCCAGCATCGCCATCGCCAGCACGCCCTTGATCCGCCGGACGCGACCATCGAGCGCGAGTTCGCCGGCGATCAGATACTTCTCGATGGCTGCGGGGTCGGCGCCGACCACCTGCCCATGCGCCAGCAACATGCCCAGCGCGATCGGCAGGTCGTAGGCGGGGCCTTCCTTCTTCAGATCGGCCGGCGCCAGGTTCACCGTGATGTTCTGGTCGACCATGCGATAGCCGGAGTTGACAATGGCTGACCGCACGCGTTCGAGCGACTCGCGAACGGCTGTGTCCGGCAGGCCGACCACGATCGCGTCGCCGTATCCGGCGCCGTAGACATCGACCTCGATCTCGCAGGCAATGGCGTCAATGCCGCGGAGTGCAATGGTTTGCAGGCGAGCAAGCATGCGATGCAGCCCCTTTCGGATAGGCGACGGCGTGCATTGTAAGCGTGCGGGTGCGAAACACAAGCGGGCGCGTGCTCGCAGCGGGCGCGTGCTCGCTCAGCGGTTCGGCCGGCTCGTCGGCGCCAGGCGGGTAACGGCAAATAGTGGGGGCTGCGATGGGTCCATCGGCCGGTGCATCAGGAAGGCCAGCGCGTTCGTGCCGTCGTCACGCCAGACGCGGTACCGGGCGAGTTGCTCCTCGGTCAGGAAAGCCGCCATTCGCCGGTCGAGCGCAGCTATGCACACGTCGAAGTCCTCGGGCAGCATGTAGCTGGATTCGCGGGCATAGGCAGCCAGATACTCGTAAGTGAGCGACCGCAAGGCTTCGCGGATCGCCGGCCGCTGGGCCTTCGCCATGCCCGCCCTCGCGACCAGGTTGTCGGCGGCCTTGTCGAGGTACTCCTTCTCGTAGAATGACCCCGCCCGCTCGACATAGCCCGCATTGGCCTTGTTGAATACGGCCGGGTCAGGACGTACCACAGCCGACGTGCCGTCGGCGCGGAAGTGGAGGGGCCAGTGGCTGGGCAGGTAGGCCCAGAACGCCCAGCCGGGCGCCGGATGCAGCCACGGCCGATCGGAGAATTCCGCCCTCCACGCCGGGCGGTCCGGCCGATCGAACCAGATGACGTGCCACCGGCCGAGTCGATCGATCGGGGCCGCCTGGTCCATGCCGACAACGACTGCGAACCGCCCGTCTGAGTCAAAGAGTACGTCGATAATCGGCCCGACGTTCAACCGCAGCACTTTCTCGGTCGTGTCCAGGTAGTAGCACTCGATCTTCGGCGGCTGCGGAGATTCGTCCGGCCGCAGAACGTGGCCAGCGACCGGCAGGGCAAGACGCGATCGATACATCGCCACAACCGCTTGGCCGCGCGAGCTGATCCAGAGAGTTCCCGACACCCGAGTTTCCGGCGTCGATTCATAGCCGGGTACTTCGAGTCGCATGAGGTCCCGGCCGCTGGCGTCGTAGAAGCGAACGCTCCCATCGGTGCTCAAAACGGCAGCCATTCGGCCATCGCTACTGAGGCTGTAGGCGCCTCGATCCTCCGGCCAGCGGCGCATGATTCGCTGCGTACCGTCCGGGCCGCCAAACACCAGCCCGCCGGGCT
Organism: Phycisphaerae bacterium; assembly: GCA_028706835.1. Lineage (GTDB taxonomy): Bacteria > Planctomycetota > Phycisphaerae > JAJVII01 > JAJVII01 > STB-87. The sequence goes on from JAQTVL010000053.1 coordinate 8,464, forward strand.
GGCCGAAGTCCACGACGATCGGCCGCTCCGCGGACGGCAGGCTTGGCTTGACAACAGGGACCGGCTGAGCGACGGGTACGGGTTTGGCGCAGCCGACCGACAGGATGACTGCGAAGGCACAGGCGTATCCGAACTGGCTCCCGGTATTCACGCGACTCCCCTTGCTCACCCATCGGGTTCGACGCGCGAAGCATCGATTTGTTCCGCCGCTAGCTGTTCCACAGCCGCGTCAGGGTTTCATGGCCCTGCCGGCAGTACGCCTCCAGCGGCAGCGTGCTCGTCGCGTGCGATATCTCCAGGTTGACCGTGCCGCGGTAACTCGACCCCTTGAGCGTGCGGACGATCATCGGCCAGTCGGCTTTGCCTTCGCCGGGCATGCGGTGCTGGTCCTTCGTGCCGTCGTTGTCGTGCAGGTGGGTGACGAGGAGCCGGTCGATGTACTTGGCCAGCAGGTACTGCTGGTTGCTGAGTACCGCGTGGCCGGAGTCGTAGCAGAAGCCCAGGAACTCCGGGCCGAACTCGCCGAACAGCGTGTCATAGAAGGCGTTGATGTCCGTCTCACGAGCCAGGTTCTCGACCGCCGCCTTGATGCCGAGGGCCACGAACGCCGGCTGAATCAGCCGAAGCCGCGCGAGTGACAGCGTGACCGCCTCGTCGAAGTTCTCGGTCTTCTTTCCCGGCACGTGGAGCACGACGGTCGTCGCCCCGACGCGGGCGGCGAACTCGGCGCGATTGATGTTCATGGCGGCGAAGATCGAGTCGGTGTAGGTCACGCCCTCCGGCGTCGACCCGTAGCCGTGAATGTCCGCCACGCGAAGCGAGAAATGGGCCGCCAATTGGCGGACCTGCTCGGCGAAGTCGGCGGAGTAGAGCACCGGCTCGCCGGACCAGTCCTGGCACCAGTGGACGACCCGGAACCCGGCGGCGTTGAACGCGGCGAACAGCGGGCCGATGAGTCTCTTCTGCCCCGCCAGGTCCGTCGTGATCGAAAACTCCAGGCCCATAATGTCTCCCGGTCAGTTTGCGACTCCGCTCACTTCCCCGGTCGCCCCCGACGCGAACCACATCCGCCACGACAGCGGGATCAGGATCGACAGGAAGATCGCCCAGCCGACCGGCAGGGACCACGCCAAGCCTACGTGCGACTGGAGCAGCCGGATCGCGATGATCATCGGCACGATGGCGAACACAACGGTCGGAGTCTGGCGGCAGAACGAGCGCAGGCTATGGCGGGCCTCATAGCCGGTCAGCGTGCCCATGATCGGATAGAGGGCCATAAAGCCGCCCAGGAATCGCTTGCTGAGCACCAGGCCGACGACGATGCCCCCAACGACCAGCAGTTTGATCGGCACAGGCATCGGGCTGCGATGGCCGGGCTCGTGGTGATGCCGATCCGCCAGCGCCAGGGCGACCGCCACGGCCAACGCCAGGCCTGCGGTGATCGCGAAGGCGAGCGACGTGTTCGGCAGGCGCGGCGCAGCCACCACTCCCACCGCGCAGTAGCCAAGGGCGACCGCGGCGATGGCTGGGATGATCGGCACGCGCAGCCGGTAGTGCAGCCAGGTGATCCCGTGGGCGAAGGCGGGGATCAGGATCACGCCGGCAATGTGGGTCACGCCGATCGGCTGGCCCAGGGACAGCGACGCGAACGTGAACGGCAGCGGCAGGCTGAAAGCGATGACCTTCCACCGCGGCGAGTGCAGGTAGGCGATGGCGGTCGCCTGCACGGTCATGACGGCGAAGAAGACAGCGTCCATGGCGGACAGATGGAAAGCAAACGGCATAGGGACGACCTGCACTATCGATTCGGCGGGTTCTCGCCGGCGGGGACGACGGAACTGCGGACCCCCAGACTCGCGCCTCGCACCGCCTGGCTCACGCCGGGCTGGAAGCCGACCGCGCCCGGGCCCGAAGGAACCGGCACCCGGAACGTTCCGACGATGCTGTCGTCGCGGTTGGTGAACATCGGCGTGTTGTAGGTGCTGTAGCCGTAGTACATCTCGGGGTGGTACCGCTTCGTGCGGTCCGGCGGCGTCTGGCCCGCGATATTTTCCGTCGACGACGCGACGGCTGGGCCCTTGTACGTGCCGTTGCCCGCCTGCTGCCACTTGCGGTACAACTGCTCGTCAGCCGACTGGCAGCCCACCAGCAAGAGCACAATCACGGCGAAACAGCCAAGCCTCGCGTGTCGGATCATGGTCGAGTCCTCCCCGATGTCCGTGCTGCCATCATCTTCGCCTATGACGGCGAATCTGTCAAAGACGCACTGTTTAGCCGCACGACCAAAGGTCGGCGAGCAAGTTCTTCACTCCCACCGGTCGTAGCAGACGACCTCGGACATCGGCTTGCGGGTCTTGGGGCGCAACGTGTCGGCTGGGTAGCCGAGGGTCATCAGTTCGACCACCTTGGCGGATTCGGGGATACCCAGCACCTCGCGAACCTGCTCCTGGTAGAAGGCTCCGATCCAGCAGGTGCCCAGGCCCTCGGCGGCTGCTGCCAGGGCGATGTGCTCCAGGGCGATGGCCAAGTCGATCGGGTCGCCGGGCACGCCGCAGCGCATCACGCGGTCGGGCACGAGCCCGACGCCGGCGATGACCACCGGCGCCTGGCCGACGAACACCTGGTCCGAGCACGCGGGCACCAGCTTGCGGCGAACCTCCGGGTCGCGCACGACGACGAACTTCCAGGGCTGGCGGTTCGAGCCGGAGGGCGCCAGCCGGGCGGCTTCGAGGACGCGTTCGAGCTTGTCGGGCTCGACGGGGCGGTCCTTGTAGGCCCGGACGGAATAGCGCGATTTGACCAGTTCGAGGAAATCCATGTAAACCTCCCGGGTGAATTGGTGTCGTAGAGTCTATCGAACGCTTGGGCTTTGGACAACCGGAACCGCCGGAGTATAATCATGGTTTGTCGATTGACCAGGCTATCGCTGTCGTGACGCCGGAGATGTTCATGCCCGAGGCCGTTCAGACCGCCGCCGTCGCCGCCAGCCCGCTCCGCCGGATCGCAGGCCTGCGACTGATTCATCTGTCCTTTTCCACGCTGCTGGTGCTGGCGATGCAGACGATCTTCCTGATCGCCTGCCTGGTGAAGAATCGGCTGGTCCGCAACCTGGACCTGTCGGATAAGGCCATCTTCGTCCTGGTGAACTACACGGTGACGATCCTGTTCTTCCAGGTGATCGGCTTGGGGCTGCGCCGCTGGCCGACCGCCCTGCGAATTGCCAACCTGCTGGCCGTCTGGCTGTGCGCGTTCATGTTCGGGTGGCACTACTACCAGGGCCAGCCGATCGACTATGTCATGGTGGCCAGCATCTCACAGTTGTTCCACAAGGAATCGCTCAAGGCGGTCTCGGAGCGGTCGTCGGTGGGGGCGCTGATCGGCATGGGCGCGCTCACCGTGACGCTGATCCTGATCACGTTCATGACGCGCTGGACGTCGAAGTGGCCCCGGCCGGCGTTCGCCCGCAGCACGTTCCTCGGGTCGATCGTGGTGCTGACGGCGCTGACGGCGTCGAACAAGACGGCCTTCTGCCACGACCTGACCTACTTCGTGCGGACGGTGGCCAACGTGTGGGCGACGCGGGTGGAGATCGCCAAGGACGAATACCCCTACGTGCATCGCGTGGCCAACAGCACGATCGGCACGACGCCTGCCTCGCCGCGCCCGAACGTGATACTGGTGATGATGGAGTCGTTCAACGCGGACTTCGTCGGCCGAAAGAACGAGGCCGGCCAGGAGTTCACGCCGTTCTTCAACGCCCTGCGCAGCCAGGGGCTGTACGTCGAGCACTTCTACGGCAACTCGATCCAGACCCCCCGCGGGCAGGAGGCGACGCTGCTGTCGATTCCGCCGAGCTTCGGGCAGAAGGTCGCCGAGATAACCCCGCCGATCCGGCTGCGATCGCTGCCCGCCATCCTGCGCGATCACGGCTACCAGACGTTCTACTTTCAGGGGCACAAGTCGCTGGAGTTCGACCACGCCGGCGACTTCATGCGACGGATCGGCTTCGACGCGGTCGAGAGCCTCGGCGCCTATGGCGACGCCACGCCCGAGGAGAAGCCGTACATGTGGAGTTGGTGGGGCATTCAGGACGACCGCCTGTTCATCAAGGGGCTCGAACACGTCGACCGCGCCCTCGCGGGCGCTGCCAGCAGGCCCGACCGGGCGGCCGGCCCGTTCTTTGTCACCTTCGCCACCATCACCAACCACATGATGTGGAACGACGTGCCCAGCCAACTGAAGATGCTCTACCCCAACTCGGGGGACAAGGAGCACTTCAAGAATTTCGCGAACTCGGCCCGGCTGGCGGACCTGTATCTCGAAACGTTGTTCGCGGAGCTGGAGAAACGCGGCTGGCTGAAGGACAGCGTCGTGGTCATCGTCGGCGATCACAGCTACCCGAACGGGCAGCACAAGGACAACGACGACGAGGACAATTTCCGCAACGAAGTCGGGTTCTACGAGGAGAACTTCCGCAC
>JAQTVL010000586.1 GCA_028706835.1 Phycisphaerae bacterium
ACGCCAGGAACGTCGTCATGGGAGCACAACCTCGGGACGGAAAAAACGGCTTATCCGCAGATTACGCAGATTTCGCAGATTCAAAAACAGAAGTCAGAAGTCAGAATAACGGCAAGGGCCTCTTGTTCTTCTCTTCATTCTGACTCCTGACTTCTGAATTCTCTTTCTTCTAATCTGCGTAATCTGCGTAATCTGCGGATAACTCCCGCAGTTCGCCTAATTGCTCTTGGCCACCACCCGCGCATCCAACTCGCCCGCTCGCTTGAGAATCTCCTCCCGCATCGCCTGGCCGCGGACCGCCTCGGCGAACGGGCCGGACCGCAACGCGAACGCCAGCCGGCTTAGCAACCCCAGGTGGGCCTTCACCGTCGGGCTGACGATCGCGAACAGCGTATGCACCGGCCGGCCGTCGATCGCCCCGAACTCGATCGGAGTCTCCAGGAAGCACAGCGACACCATGGGGCGCGGGATGTGCAGCACGATCGGGTTTCGCACGTGCGGGATGGCGATGCCGTCGCCGATGCCGGTCGAGCCCATCGACTCGCGGGCCAGCAACACCTGGAGCAGGAATTCGCGGTCGACCTCGTCCGGCAGGGGCATCACCTCGACCACCGATCGAAGCACCGAGGGCTTGTCGCCACCGCCCAGCCGATAGAACACGCCGCCGGACTTGAGCGCGTCGAACAGGCTGGGCGCGGGCCCGTCGTCGTCCTCCGCCAGTATCTGCGGCGAGACCGGGATCTGCTCCCGCGTCGCCCATTCGAGCAACTCCGCCCGGTTGAACCGGTACTGGTCGGCTACGCGGTAGGCCGGCAATCTCTGCTGGGATATCCACCGATAAATGGTCTTCTCGGAGACTTCGAGCAGCCTGGCAGCATCCCGGACACCGAGTTTCATATTGCGAACCCTTCAGTCATCCGTACGTGGGCGTGGACATTAAAGGACAAATATAGCCTGAATTGGCCAATGGGTCAAATCTCGGCGAGGTGGCCGATGGGAATAATGGGAATAATAGGGCGTATGAGGCGGGCATTTGCGGTATAATCACCCCGGAAGTCGAGTTTGTCCGACGAGAATAATCGCGATCCGAGACCTGTCCGTTCGACCGCCACTTTTCTCGCCTGCGTGCCTAGACTAAAAGCTGTCCGGCTGCCGCTCAGGGCAAATTCAGCATTGTTTTGGCACAGTCTCTCTTTTTCAAGGACCGCCGGTCTGATCTGCTGATCTATGGAACCTCGCCGCCGACAATGCGGAGACGAACTGCTCAAGCCGGGGGAATTCTCCGCGCTCCGCGACCGGGTCCGCCGGCTCGCCGCCCAGCATGACGTGCGGACCGTCATCGCCTGCGCGTTCGACCCGCGGGCCCGCATGGTGCCGTTCTACTACTCCAGCGTCTGGATCGCCCCCGCCGGCTCGCGGGCCATCGGCGCCGCCATGGTCGATGCCGGCTTCGCCCCCGACAAGACCCGCATCGTGCTGACCCAGTGGAACCCGAACTTTCAGCCGACGCGGATGCAGGTGGCAGGCCAGCCGCCCGACCTGTTCATGATCTCCAGCATGCACATCCACTCCGCCGCGTGCGATCGGCTGATCCGCGACGCGAGGCGAATCCCGGCGGACCGCCGGCCGCTGATTATCGTCGGCGGATCGAAGGCGATCTATTCGCCGTGGACCCTGTTCGAGATCGACGGGGCCGCCGGGGCCGACGTGGTCGTCACCGGCGAAGAGTTCGTCCTGCTCTCGCTGCTGGAGGTCGTGCTCTCGACGCGGGCGAGCGGCGAATCGATGCGTTCCGCCTTCTACCGAGCCCGCGACAACGGCTCGCTTGACGGCGTCCCAGGCCTGGTCTACCCCCGCGGCCCCGCCGGCGGCCCCGCCGAGGAACTCGTTGATACCGGCGTCCAGCGGCTGCTCGGCGACCTCGACGAACTGCCCTTCGCCGCCCTCGGCTACCAGTTGCTCGAGCCCCCCAGCCGCCGCCCGACCCTCGCCAGCCGGCCCGTGCCGGACAACCGCGTCCGCCGCTGCACGCCGATCTCAGCCATCACCCTGACCACCGGCTGCCGCTTCGCCTGCCCGTATTGCCCGATCCCGCAATACAACCAGGGCCAACTGCGCGGCAAGAGCGGCCCCCGGATCGTGGCCGAGATGGACGAGCTGTCGCGGCGCTACGGCCTGAAATACTTCTTCGGCACCGACGACAACTTTTTCGCCGACCGCACGCGGGCGGTCGACATCTGCGAGGCGATCGTCCGCGCCGAGTTCGACGGCAAGCCGCTCCGCCGCCGCGTCCGCTGGGCCACCGAAGTCACCGTCCACGACACCCTCGGCATGCGCGAGCACCTCAAGCTCGTCCGCCGGGCCGGCGTGCTGGCGCTCTGGCTCGGCGTCGAGGACATGACCGGCACGCTGGTCAAGAAAGGCCAGTCGGTCGACGGCACGATGACGGCCATGCGCCTGCTCCGCGACCACACCATCATGCCCATGCCGATGCTGATGTATCAGGAGAGTCAGCCGCTCTACACGCCCGGCAGCGCCTATGGCCTGCTCAACCAGATCGAGATGCTCCGCCGGGCCGGCGCCGCCGACGTCCAGGTCCTCACCATCACCCCCGCCCCGGGCGCCCGAACCTACGACGCCGCCCATACCTCGGGCCAGGTGATCGGCGATGCCGCAGGCCGACCGGTCGAGCCGCGCATGACCGACGGCAACTTCGTCACCGCGTCGCAGAGCCACGCCCCCTGGCGGACGCAACTCGGGCTGATGGCCGCCCTGGTTTATTTCTACAACCCGCTCCGTCTGGTCTGCTCGCTCTTCGAATCCAAGACCCGCCGCTGGGCCGTCGACCCCGTGCTCCAGATCGGCGGCTTCTGGAGCCTGGTCCGTTCGCTGCCGAGGATGGCCGCCTGGGCGCTGCGGCTGATGCGAGGCCCGATCCGTCGAAACACCACTCCACCCCGAAGCTTGCTGCCGGTGCGATACCTGAACGAAGCCCCGGCCGCCGAAAACTAACCGTTCAACAGAAAGCAGAAACTCACACTATGCACTTCACAAAGTTAGGACTCATCGAGCCGCTCGTTCGCGCGGTTCGCTCCGAAGGCTACCTTCAGCCGACGCCCATCCAGGAACGCGCCATCCCGCACGTGCTGGCCGGCAAGGACCTCCTCGGCTGCGCCCAGACCGGCACCGGCAAGACC
>JAQTVL010000587.1 GCA_028706835.1 Phycisphaerae bacterium
AAGTGATTCCGACATGACGATCCTCCGTGACCCAATTCGGCCGACTCCGCCGGCCTATGCCTGCCCCCATTCAACCCTACCCCTATCTATCGGCTCTTTGGCCCGTACAGCTACGGGGATGCACCCCTGGTCCGCCCCGCGCTTGTCGAAAGGGCGTTTCTTCTGCTATGATCTGCATCCCATGGCGGAGAAGAAACCCAAGCCGCAGCCGGACCAGCCGACGGGGGGCATCCCGTCTCAGCCGCCGATGCAGGACCGCACGCTCCCTTGGTGGCCGCTGATCGCAGCGCTGATCGCCTTCGCCATCTGGCTGATCTTCCTGGCGATCCTGGCCTTCCACTCGGAGCGCTGGCGGCCGAGCTGAGGGGCTTCCGCGGGGGTGAGAAGTTTACCACCAAGGGCACCAAGAGCACCAAGGAGGGGCGGATGGAATACAGCGTCCAACCAGTTGAGCGACGAGGTCAAATCGTTTATCGTGCAGCAGGTGACTTCCCACGGCGGGAAGGTCGTATAGGATTCTTTGCTCAGGATTCCGCTCTGCGGTCTCTGCGATCTGGGCGTTCTCCGCGTTGAATGTCTTCTTGGTGTCCTTGGTGCCCTTGGTGGTGAAAGAATAATGACGCAACTCAACCTTTCCGATGCGATTCCGAATCTTCCGCGACGGCCTGTCCGGGAACTCAAGGCCGGCGAGCGGGTCGATCAGGTGTTCCTGGTCACCAAGAAAGACCTGCGGGCGACGACCAATGGCGGGCTGTATATCCACGCCATCGTGTCCGACAAGACCGGCGAGATGGTCGCCCGGCTGTGGAACGCTTCCGAGGACCTCTACCAGGGCATTCCCGATGGCGGCCTGCTTCGCATCCGCGGACGCATCGACAGCTACAAGGGCAACCCGCAACTCATCATCGACGGCTGCCAGCCGGCGGACGTGAACAACGTCGATATGTCGGAGTTCATGGCCACCAGCGAGCGCGACGTGGAAAAGATGTTCGCCGAGATGGTCAAGCTGCTCGGCGGCATCAAGGACGCCGACCTGAATCGGCTGGTGCAAGCCGTCCTTTCCGACGCCGATCTGATGACGCAACTGAAGCGGGCGCCGGCGGCGATGAAGAATCACCACGCCTACGTCGGCGGGCTGCTGGAGCACACGCTGTCGGTGATGCAGGCGGCCAGCCGGCTGTTTCCGCAGTACCCAGCCGTCAACCCGGACCTGGTGCTGGCGGGGGTGTTCCTGCACGACATCGGCAAGACCAGCGAGTTGAGCTACGGCGTGGGCTTCGACTATACCGACGACGGCCACCTGCTCGGCCACATTTATCGCGGGGCGTCCTACACCGAGTCGAAGGCGGCGGAACTCGCGCGGGCAGGCCAGGCGGTCGATCCGGGCTGCCTGCGGCTGTTGCTGCACATTATCCTGTCGCACCACGGGGAGCTTGCGTTCGGCGCCCCGACGCTGCCGAAGACGCGCGAGGCGTTCCTGGTCCACTACCTCGACAACCTCGACGCGAAGATGAACACGATCAACCGATTAATCAGCGCGGACCGGACCGAGGAGGCCGACTGGACGCAGTACGACCAGAGCCTCGGGCGGAAGATCTACAAGCGCGACTACGCGAGCCCGCACTCCACCCCGAACGGCGCGATCGCGAAACCCAGCGCGAAACCCCGCAAGGGCGGGTTGGAGTGATAACGGGACCTGTGGTCAGGGGTGGATCAACTTGACCGCCGGGAAGTAGGTTCGGACCCGGTCGCAGTCACGGGTGAGCAAATCGAGTCCCTCGACCGCGGCGTGGGCGCCAATGAAGAAATCGGGAAGCGGGAGCGACTTCGCGCCCCCGCGTCGCCGGTAGCGGAGAAAGCACTTTCCTGCAAGGAAGGCGGCTTCTCGCGGGATGGGGCGGTAGTCGAATACATCGGGCGTCAGAACGGACTCCAGTTCTTCGATGCGATCGAATCGCACGGAAATCTCGGAGTAGATCACCGGGTTGATGACCAGCGCTCCGCGGTTCGCCTGTTCAGCCAAGGCGGCGGAGGACCAGTCGAACCACTCCGGGTCCTCCGTGAACACGTCGAGCAGCACGCAGGAATCCACCAGGACCGCCATCAGCGTTTGCCCCCGCCCCGCGTCAGCGCCATGATTTCTTCAGTCGTCATTCGCACTCGCCCCCGGCCCCGCAATCTTGCCACCAGCGCCTCGCCCCGCCCCTCGCCTCGAGCAGGCCGCAGATAGACCCGCCCATCGCTCGCCTGCACGAAGTCGACCTCGCTTCCTGGAACGATCCCGACCTTCGCGCGGACGTGCTGCGGAATGGTGACTTGCCCCTTGACTGTCACTTTCATTGCATTACTCCTGTAATACTACTACCTGTAATACTACTACGCGTACAAACAAACGTCAACTTCCGGGACGCCCCGGATATCGTCAATCCCTACTTCTTCGCTTCATCTTCCCCCGACGCCAGGTGTTTGCCCAGGACGTCGTTCACCGCCTGGACCATCTCGACGTAGTCCGCCTGGCCGGCCATCAGCGATTTGAGCTTCTCGTTGCGGTAGGTTTTCTCCTGGAGGTCGCGGAGTTTCTGCTTGTCTTCCACCTCGATCGGACGCCGCTCGTGCTCCTTGCGGCCCAGCAGGTCGAGGTGTTCCTGGTAGGCTTTCAGCAGCGCCTGGGCGTCCGCGTCCGCCAGCGCCTCGTGCCGCAAGCGTTTGAAATCCCGTGCCGCCTTGGACTCCGCCATCGCCGCTCCCAACTTCTCCGCCAGTTCCGCAATCTTCGGATCGATCATTTTCTTCACCCTTTTTTCCAGCCAGCCGCTATACTGGCGTTTGAACATTTGGGGCCACGTCTGTCCGATATGCATCTGCCAGCCGACCCACGGAAAACATCGTAGGAAGTACTACAGACTATGACAAAGGATTTCTCAGAGCAGATTCTCCAGCACATCCAGCGGGAGAACTACCAACCCAAGAAGGTCCGCCAGTTGGCCAACGCCCTCGGCGTGGCGGACGAGGATTACGACACGTTCCGACTCGACGTCGAGCGGCTCCGGCAGGGCGGCCGGGTGATGATGGGCGCCAAGAACTCGGTCATGCTGCCGCAGATGACGGATCGGCTGATCGGGACCTATCGCGCCAACCCGCGCGGGTTCGGGTTTGTCGTGCCCGCGGACCCGGAGCGGCACGAGGACCTGTATAT
>JAQTVL010000588.1 GCA_028706835.1 Phycisphaerae bacterium
CTGGAATGTCGAGTATGACTACACGGCGAAACAGCCAATTGCCGTGGCCGGACCTACACCGGCGGGACAGACAGCATTACAGGCTGCGACGCAGATTACGCAGATGACGCAGATTCAGAGTGTTCGAGACTTCAATTCCCGCAACTCCGCGACGCCTCGGTCGAATGCCTCACAGACGCTGTTGACCACTCGATCGACTACATCGCGGTCCTGCGGGCGGAAGACCGGACCAGGAACCTGGCAAATCCAGTCGAGGATTCGTTTGCGTCTGGATTCATACGTTGCGTCATCCCCGCATTTTCCGCGAAGGAACGGCTCCCAGCATTGCTCCCGTTTCTCGTCACCGTTGCACCTGTTGCACGCGAGAACGCGATTGTGTTTACCGTTCCCACCGCTGGCAAGGACATGGTCCATGTGCCCTTTTCGACCCTCTCGATCGAGTGCCAAGCCGCAATATGCGCATTCGCTCTTAAAGTACATCCATATGTCAGCCACATCCCTCTCGTCCGGGTGCGGGTCGGCAGTCGCCCACAATGCTCTCCGAATCTGGTTCTTGGCCATCGACGGAGTGTTCTTGCTCGCCATGATAATTGCCCGACTGCGAAGTCGAAGAGCCCAGCCCGGTCTGTCCGGACTGGGCTCTCGCATGGTTGAACGTCTTCGTGTAACTTCGTGGGCCTTCGTGCCCCTTCGTGTTAAGCCTTTGCTTTTCAAATCTGCGTCATCTGCGTAATCTGCGGATAGACTCTTCGCAGTTACTTCTGGGCCCCGACCGACACTTCCTCTTCATCGTCCAGGTCAGTAACCATCACCTCGGTGCTCAGCATCAGGCCGGCCACGCTCGCCGCGTTCTGGAGGGCGAATCGGGACACCTTGGCCGGGTCAATGATGCCCGCAGCCACCAGGTCTTCCATCTTGTCGGTGGCGGCGTTGTAGCCGACGTTGCCGCTGGCGGCCTTGACCGCCTCGACGATCACCGCGCCGTCGCCGCCGCCGTTGTCGACGATCTGTCGCAACGGCCATTGCAGCGCGCGATAGACGATCCGGACGCCGGTGGCCACGTCGCCTTCCTGGGCCTTGGCCAGCTTCTCAACCACGGGCAGCGCCCGCAGATAGGCCACGCCGCCGCCGGGGATCACGCCTTCCTCAGCCGCGGCGCGGGTCGCGTGCAGTGCGTCTTCCACGCGGGCCTTGATCTCCTTCACTTCCGTCTCGGTCGCGGCCCCGACGCGAACCACCGCGACGCCGCCGGTCAGCTTGGCCAGCCGCTCCTGGAGCTTCTCGCGATCGTAATCCGAGGTGGTGGCCTCGATCTGCTTGCGGATCATTTCGATCCGGGCGTTGATCGCCTTGCGGTCGCCGGCGCCCTGGACGATGGTCGTGTTGTCCTTGTCGATGACGATCCGCTTGGCCTTGCCGAGCACGTCCAGTTCGAGGTTCTCCAGCTTGATGCCGAGGTCCTCGCTGATGAACTGCCCGCCGGTGACGGCGGCGATGTCGCCCATGATGGCCTTGCGGCGGTCGCCGAAGCCGGGGGCCTTCACCGCGCACACCTTCAGGATGCCGCGGAGCTTGTTGACCACCAGGGCAGCCAGCGCTTCGCTCTCGACGTCCTCGGCGATGATGAGCAGCGGCTTGCCGGTGTTGACCTGCTTCTCCAGCAGCGGAACCATGTCGCGCAGGTTGGACAGCTTCTTCTCGTGGATCAGGATGTAGCAGTCCTCGAACACCGCCTCCAGCGTGTTCACGTCGGTCATGAAATACGGGGAGACGTAGCCCTTGTCGAACTGCATGCCCTCGACGAAGTCCAGCTCGACGTTGGCCGTCTTGCCTTCCTCGACCGTGATCACGCCGTCCTTGCCGACCTTCTCCATCGCGTCCGCCAGCAGCTTGCCGATGGCGACGTCGCCGTTGGCCGACACCGTCGCCACGTGCTCAAGATCGGCCCGGCCCTTGACGGGCTTGGCCAGCTTCTTGATCTCGTCTACGACGGCAGCCACCGCCAGGTCGATGCCGCGCTTGAGGTCCATGGGGTTGGCGCCGGCGGTCACGTTCTTGAGGCCCTCGGTGTAGATCGCCTCCGCGAGCACCGTCGCGGTGGTCGTGCCGTCGCCGGCCACGTCGCTGGTCTTGGACGCGACCTCGTTGGCCATCTTGGCGCCCATGTTCTCGAACGGGTCCTGGAGTTCGATCTCCTTGGACACGGTCACGCCGTCCTTGGTGATCCGCGGCGAGCCGAAGCTCTTCTGGAGAATCACGTTCCGCCCGACCGGGCCGAGCGTTACCTTCACCGCCCGAGCCAGCTTGCTCAGGCCGGACGCGATCTTCTGACGGGCCGCGAGGTCGAAAATCAGTTGCTTGGTTGCCATGTGTTTGCTCCGTTGAAACGCGGGCCGAGGCCCGCCGCCAAATGCACCGCGACACCTGATGCCTGGTGCCCGATGCCTCAGTCTTCCAGCACGCCGAGGATGTCGCTCTCGCGGACGATCACGTACTTCGTCCCGTCGAGCTTGATCTCGTTGCCCGAATACTTGCCGTAGACCACCTGGTCGCCCACCTTCACCGTCATCGCGGCCCGCTTGCCGTCGTCGAGCAGCTTGCCCTGGCCGACCGCCACGATCTCGCCTCGCTGAGGCTTTTCCTTCGCGGCGTCAGGCAGCAGGATCCCGCCGGCCGTCCGCTCCTCGGCCTCGGACTGCTCGATCAGCACGCGGTCATCCAGCGGCTGAACCTTGAACTTCTTGCCACTCGCGCTCTTCGCAGCTTCCTTCTTCGCCATGATTGTCATGCTCCCTAGAATCAGTGGTCAGTGGTCAGTGGTCAGTAAACAGTGGTCAGTGTCCGGTGGAACAGGCCTCTTCTTCTTTTCTGGCCACTGTCCACTTACCACTGACCACTTGCATTTCAGTAGTCGTCCATTCCGCCCATGCCCATGTCGCCCATCCCGCCGCCCATCCCACCCATGCCACCCATGCCGCCCATGCCGCCCGGGCCGCCGTGGCCATGGCCGGCGTGGTCGTCCTTCTTCTTCGGCAGTTCGGTCACGATGCAGTCGGTGGTCACCAGCAGACCCGCAACCGACGCGCCGTTCTGGAGCGCCGAGCGGACCACCTTGGCCGGGTCGATCACGCCGTCCGCCACCAGGTCGCCGAAGGTCTCGGTCGCGGCGTTGAACCCGAACGCGCCGTCCTT
>JAQTVL010000589.1 GCA_028706835.1 Phycisphaerae bacterium
CAGTCGGTGGGAACCGTTCGGCTGGCCACCGGTCAGGAAGGACCCAAGGACGGGGGCGCCCAGCCTGGGCTAGCGCGGCGGTTCATTCCCGGGCACGCGCTCCGTCGCCAAGTCGCAATCCTACGCCCCGCCTTCCGTGGCCGGGCGCATGCCGTCGCCGTGATGCATCGGCTCGGAGTTCACTCGGCGGAACAGGGCATCGATCTGCCGCGCGTGTAGTTCCAGTTGGGCGGCATGCAGGGCACAGGGGGCCGCCTTGCCGTCCAGGATCTGCTGCACCTTTTCGTCGATCACGCCCAGCCGCGACGCTACGGCCGCCTCAATCCGACCGATGCGGTACACAACGCCAGCCGCTCCGACCAAGAAAGCGACAACGCCCCCGATGAGGCTAGCTAGATTGATCCAGTCTCCCGGAGTCATGGGCTTCCCTCTGTGTCGACCGAGTGGAAAGTGATGGTGGTTTAAGCAAGTGGCTCACTGCGGCAGCAGCTTCAACTGGTATTCGTTCACGGCAGCGGGCGTCGACGGGGCTGGGGCCACCAGCGCCGGCTGCGCAGCTGCCGGGACGGTTGTCACCAGGTGCGGCTGCAGGACAACTTGAGCGGCTTGGGACGGGACAGCGGGGGCGGTGGATGACGCGGCAGGTTTCGAGAACGCGCCGGCCAGCCACGGGACTGCTACGCCCCCCGCCGCCCCCGCCCCAAGGAGAGCCGCAGAGATAAGTGTTTTCGCGAGGGGTGAAAGACCAGCGGGTGGCGCTGCCGTGCTGGCTGAGGTGTTTGCCGCGGGAGCGACCGGTTCCGGCGTGGGGGCCGGAGCGTATTGGATGTCCCCGGTAATGATGATGTCGCCCATGTCGTCCTCGGGAGGATTGCCAGGATCGAAACCGGCGGCTTTCATCTGCGCACGGTGAGAATCCCTCACGCGGTTGGCGGCATCACGTAGCATTCGCTGGTGGTCCTGAATTCCTATCGCCTTCGCTGCCGCCGCCAAGCCGGGCCCCGTTTCCGCCGCCCGCTGCGCTATTTCCTGAACCGCCGTCTTGCTGATTCGTGAGTTGAGCATAAGAGTCGTCCAGTCGTTTCTGCGCAGCGTCCGCTTCCCGCTGCATGTACTCATCGAAATGTCCCGTGGCAAACGCCAACTGCGAGGCGTGCGACTTCCTGTCAGCCGCACGCACTCGCTCGATAGCGTCCTGAACGCACTGTTCAGTCGTGGTCATCAGCCTACCTTGGCGGGTGCGGCCGCACCGGTTTCCTCGGGGCGGTTTGCTTCCAAGCGGGTTCGGCCGGCACCGCTTTCGGTAGCGGTTCGGAAGCCAAGGCCAGCATTGACAGTCGGCGTGGTCATCGCAATGGACCACATGCGTTGGCTGTCAGAGGCCAACTGATCGGCCGCCGACGTGCGACGGTCGGCAGAAGCCGCGAAGGCGGCGGCTGCGAGAGCTTGGGCGTTACCAACGCCATTTGCCATGGCCGTGAGTGCAACACTCAGGTTGGCGGGGTCCGTGACACTGTCTGCCATGTTCGTATCTCCTTGCGTAACTGCGGGAACCTCGATCACTACAGGCTCATCGGCCATCGGACCTACTTCCCTTGGGATTGAGAAACAACCAACTGAAAAGGCACCGGTAATCCCGGTGTCGTATCACGCTCGGCAATGACCGTTCCGTCCGGCTTGAGCAACTGCAACTTGCCGGGTGCGGTCCATTTGACGATATTGAACACCCTGCCCGTCTGGTCTTGAACCGGGAAGGTGAGGCTCTTGGGTAACGTGTTGGCTTCGGTAGTCTTGAGCTTTTCGGCAACAGCCAAGGCGAGGGCGTTCAGGTCGATCGTCGCGTCCTTGCCTGGCGCGCCGTCTTTGCCTGTCAGGCCAGGCACGCCATCCTTGCCGGCCGGACCGGTGTCCCCTTTGTCTCCCTTGTCGCCCTTCGCTCCCTTGATGTTGGCGATCGCGTCTTGAAGGCCCACCAACGTGGCCTTCACGGTCGCCAGGCTAGCCTTCACCTCGGCCAGTTGGTCCGACTGGACGACAGGCTGTAGACCGGGAATAGGAATCGGAATCGTGATCTCGGGGGTCTTCGGCGGTTCCGGTTTCACCGGCGGCTGCGTTCCGGCTCCCGGCTGTGTTCCAGCGCCGGGCTGTGTGCCGCACTGCCCGCCTTGGCATGGACCACCGCCACCACGCCCGAAAATCCGCCGACAAAGGGCGACTTTCGTTTCCGGGGCCGCTACCCGGATCCACTTCTTTTCGTCAGGCGTGAATCGATACAGGTACTCAGGCGCAACCCATTCCGTCTGATTCGCCATTCCCTTGTCAAGCCACGCCCTGCAATTGGTTTCAAGCGACTCGATCGAGTCGATTCCGTAGACCTCCTGCAGAGCCTTGGTCGTTCCTGCCAGGGGGACATTCGAGGCGTTGGCGAAGACCCGCTCCAAGAACACACCGAGCGACAAGTCGCCTCCCATCTGCCGAAGGAAGTCGACGACGCAGCTAGCCTGCGCGTAGAAGGGAATTCCATCAGCCATCGGATCGCCGGAAGTCATCAGTCGCCGATACGCCCAGGCGTTGCCTGACTGCCGATATTCCCAGTGCCGCGTCCGGAACATGCCGCGCTCGGCCAGCGTCTCGCAGTTCACCGCGAAGCCTTCGCCGAACCATGCGGGCGGGTGTTTCTTGAAATGGCTGACCAGGACCATGTGGGCGACTTCGTGTATGGCGGTGTCGGACAGGCAATGCTTGGCTCCGCCGTTGAGCGTGCAGGTAATGCCGGACACCTCGCCGCTAGGCTGCCCAGGCTGATACTGCGTCATGCCACCGCAGCCGCCGGCCCCGTTATGCACGTTGGCTCGCACCGGGCAAGGGCCCGTCCAGTCCGGCAACTCTTGCCCTAGAAACTGTACGGCGATGTCTTTGCGGGCCTTTTCCATCACGTCGGCCAGCCGTTGGCCGTAGCCGTCGCCGATCGTGGCAGTCACGGCGAAGTTCTTGGTCCGGCCGGTGTCACCCACAGCAACCGCAGAAAGGAGAATCAGCCAAGCGGCAACAACTGCCAGCACTTCCAACATCCAAGACGAAAAGCGTTTCATGGTCTCACCTTTGGATTACTTGCCGCCCTTGCACATTCGCTCCAACCGTTCCTCGCTCACAATGCCGACCTCTCGGCACGACTCTCTCCCGCCGCT
>JAQTVL010000590.1 GCA_028706835.1 Phycisphaerae bacterium
CAGCTTGGCGCCCTGCGCCGGCTTGGTTATCAGATCGGCAGCGGAGTGATGATAGGGATTCCCGGGCAGGCCTATACTACCTTGGCGGACGACCTCGACCTGTTTCGCCAACTGGACCTGGACATGATCGGCGTCGGCCCATTCATCGCGCACCCGCAAACGCCGCTGGGGGAACTGCCCAGTGCCGAGTGCCGACTGCCGAATTCCGACCAGGTTCCCAACACCGAGTTGATGACCTACAAGGTCCTCGCCCTCGCCCGGCTGGCCTGCCCGCGAGCGAACATACCGAGCACCACCGCTCTGGCCACGCTGAACCTGGCGACCGGCCGCGAGCTCGGCCTGATGCGCGGCGCCAACGTCGTCATGCCCAACCTGACGCCGCTGAAGTACCGCACACTCTATGAAATCTACCCGGCCAAGGCCTGCATACGCGAGACAGCCGATGAGTGTCACAGTTGCCTGCGCAGCCGAATCGCCTCGATCGGCAGAACGGTCGGCACCGGTCGCGGTGACACGCGGATGGAGAATAACGACGTGTTGAAGGAAGGTTGATTTGATGCCCGCGTTGCCCGAGATGACACTAAGTTCGCACGCCGTCGATTTCATCGACGACGCCGCCCTGGTCGATCTGCTGCTGAACGCCCGGCCCGACCCAGCCCAAGTCCGCGACATCATCGCCAAGAGCCTCGACAAGGAGCCGCTCTCGCCGGCGGAGACAGCCACGCTGGCCAACGTCGAGGACCCCGACCTGATCGAGGACATCTTCCAGGCGGCCCGCAAGCTCAAGCACGACGTCTACGGCAACCGGATCGTGCTGTTCGCGCCGCTGTATGTCGGCAACGCCTGCCTGAACGACTGCGCCTACTGCGCGTTCAAGAGTTCCAACACCGAGGCCGTCCGGCGCACGCTCGACCAGCTCGAACTCCGCCAGCAGGTCGAGGCGCTGGAGAACCGGGGGCACAAGCGCCTGATTCTGGTCTTCGGCGAGCACACGGATTACGACGCCGCGTTCATTGCTGAGTGCGAGCGAACGGTCTACAGCGTCCACAGCGGCCGGGGCGAGATTCGCCGCGTTAACATCAACGCCGCGCCCATGGACCACGACGGCTTCCGCACCATCAAGGACGCCGGCATCGGCACCTACCAGGTGTTCCAGGAAACCTATCATCACGACACCTATCGCCGCTACCACCCCGCACACACGCGAAAGGGCGACTACCTCTACCGCCTCGACGCCCTCGACCGCGCCTTTGAGGCCGGCTGCGACGATATCGGCATCGGCGCCCTCTTCGGCCTTTACGACTGGCGCTTCGAGTTGCTCGGGCTGGTGTCGCACGCCTTGCACCTTCAGCAGCGCTGCGGCGTCGGTCCGCACACGATCAGTTTCCCCCGAATTCGCCGGGCCCAGGGCGTCACGATCGACCCCGCCTACCTCGTGCCGGACGACCAGTTCAAGCGAGTCATTGCCATTCTGCGTCTGGCAGTACCCTACACCGGCCTGATCCTGACCGCCCGCGAGACGCCCGAGCTTCGCCGCGAGGCGATCAGCTTCGGCGTGTCGCAAATCGACGCCGGCAGCCGGATCGAGTTGGGCGGCTATACCGAGGCCGGCGACGCCCAGGTGCTCGAATGCGAGCAGTTCGAGCTGGGCGACATCCGTCCGCTCGACGCCGTGATGCGCGAGCTGCTCATCAACGGCGACATCCCGAGCTTCTGCACCTCCTGCTACCGCGTCGGCCGAACCGGCGAGCAGTTCATGGAGTATGCAGTCCCAGGCTTCATCCAGCGGTTCTGCACGCCAAACGCGCTGACGACGCTGATGGAGTACCTGGTGGACTACGCCTCGCTGGAGACGCGGGCCGCCGGTGAGCGGCTGATCGTTCAGGAATTGGCCAAGATGCCGGACGGCGCGATGAAGACGGATTTGCAGGCCCGGCTGAACAAGATACAGACGACCGATACGCGGGACCTCTACTTCTGAGCGACTGGATCCGCGATCTCGGAAATGGTTGATCCGCGACGGTTCTGATGTACTATAGAAGATGCGATGCCAACCATTTACCGCTGGAAAGGCTACCGGTTCTTCTTTTTCTCCAACGAGGGCTCGCCGCCCGAACCGCCGCATGTTCACATCCGGCACGGCGAGCGGAGAGCGAAGTTCTGGCTTGTGCCGGAGGTCGCCCTGGCCAACGCATGGCGGATGAACGCTTCCGAGTTGAGCGACTTGGAGAAGATCGTCCAGGACAAGCGAGAGGATTTCGAGAGGGCGTGGCATGAGCATCTCAAATGAGGAACCACGAGCCGTGCGCGCCTGGTGCGACGCGGACTATCTCTGGGTCGCACTAGCCGACGGGCGACAGTTGGCTGTGCCGCTGGCATACTTCCCACGTCTACTGCACGCCACCGCCGAGCAGCGTTCGCGTATGCTCATGAGCGGCGGCGGGACCGGCCTGCATTGGGAGGAACTGGACGAAGACATCAGCGTCCCGAATCTGCTTGCTGCCAGCACCATGGCCAAAGCGTCCGCATGAACCCGACACAGGCGGCACGATGACAGTTGGCTCGCAGCCCAAGGACGAGCTTCGCATGGTGAGGCGGCTATTCATTGCCAGCCTCTCGTGCGTGGCCGCAGCCGCACTGATTGCGCTGTTGACGAGATTCAACCGACAGTATCGTCATGAACTACCGCACCGAACATGACCTTCTCGGCTCGCTCGACGTTCCGGCGGACGCGTTGTATGGCATTCACACGTTGCGGGCCATCGAGAACTTCCCACTGGCCGGTCGGCCGGTGAATTCGGAACTGATCCACGCATTTGGCGCGGTCAAGCTTGCGGCCGCGCAGACGAATCGCCAACTCGGTTGGTGGGATGACGCCAAACTCGCCGCGATCGAGCAATCGTGCCGCGAGATGATGGCCGGGCAACTCGATACGCACATCGTCGTCGACGCCCTCCAAGGCGGCGCGGGCACGTCGACGAACATGAACGTCAACGAGGTGTTGGCCAACCGCTCGCTGCAAATCCTCGGCCAGCCGCTCGGCGATTACGGCACAATCAGCCCGCTCGACGATATCAACCTGCACCAATCGACCAACGACACGTATCCGACGGCCCTGCGAGTGGCGGCCATCTGGCTGCGGCGAAAGCTGGAGCGAGAGGTCGTCGCGTTGCAGGAGGCGTTCCAG
>JAQTVL010000591.1 GCA_028706835.1 Phycisphaerae bacterium
CCGCGTGGCCTACACCTACGACGCGGCGTCGGCCGGTCCGATCAGGCTCAAGGTGACGCGCCCGCAAGCGCGGGTGACGGCTGACGCAATCGGCCAGATCGCCGTCGAGCCGGGCAAGCTGATCGGCGAATGGACGATCGACTACACCATTTCGCGGTCGCAGGTGCAGACGCTGTATCTGTTGGCGGACAAGTCGCTCGGGCAGAATCTCCAGATCGAGGCGGTGGGGCGGAAGATTGCGTCGAAGAAGATCGTCAACCTGGACGCGAAGACGATGGTGCCCGAGACTTGGCGCCTTGGAAGACGCGACGATATTGCTTGGTTGATCGCCGGTCAGTTGTCCTACGACACCTGGCAGTTGACGCTCGACGGCCAGGCCAGCGGCATCGTTCGCATTCGCGTTCGCTACGATCGCCCGCTGAAAGACGGGGAGGGACAGGTTCCGCTGATCCGCCCCGTCGGCGTCTCCCAGGTCAGCGAACTGTTGGCCGTCGGGGCAGGCGAGGAACTGGCGGTTGCGATCAAGGCCGACGGCGCGACGGAGATCGACGCGCTGGAACTGCCCGCGCAACCGGCGATCTTCCGACGCCTGATTGGGGCTTACAGGTTGGCTCGCAAGGCGAGGGAGCCGAATCGAGAGATTACAGGTAGTGGCAACACAGACTACGGAGTTCTTGGGGTGTGGGCGCAATCGTCCCCGGACCCCACGTCCATCTCGCTGACGACCACGCAGCACGGCCATTACGGCGTGCCGCCGGCGATTGTTACCAGGGCGGAATTCCTTACGCTGCTGGCGGCGCCGGGCGGGGACAAGGGTGTGGGGGCGCAGCAGACGCAGGCGGACTTCTCAGTCGTCAACGCCGGGCTGCAATTCCTGCCCATTCGCCTGCCGAAGGACGCGGAGTTGTGGTCGGTTCGGGTGGGCGAGGATCAGGCCCGGCCGGCCCGGGACGCGAGCGGCGTCTACCTGGTTTCGCTGCCGCGCTCGACGCAGGCGACGGCGGTCCGGGTGATCTTCGCCGCGGGCCAGCCGCAGTGTGCGCGCGGCGGGCTGCAACTGGCCCGCGTGGAGTTGCCCGGTGTGCAGGTGAACGAGGTGAAGTGGACCGTGCTGCCGCCGCCCGGCTACGCCGTCCGCGCAACGGCGGCGTCGATGCACGCGGTGAACCTGCCCAGGCCGGCGCCGGCCTACGAGGCGGTGCTGGGGGTGATGAGCAACGTCTTGCCGGGGCCGAGCTATTATCGGATGGCGCCCGACGCGAAGTCGGCCGAAGAGGCCGAGGGAATACGGGTGGGCGGAGAGGTCCGCCTCGGTGCTCCAACGCCCGCGGAGGCGCACCGGGCGGACATTCGCGCACAGCAGCGGTCACAGCAAGCCGGCGGGCGAGGCCGCCCCGCTGCGCGAGGGCACGAAAGCGTCGATTTCGAGAGCGTCCCGGCGAGCACGCCTGACAACTCGGCCGGCGTGACCGACACGGCAAAGGTCAGCGCGTTCAAACATGCCGTCACCGCCCGCGGGCGGTTCACGCTGCCGATCGAC
Source organism: Phycisphaerae bacterium (assembly GCA_028706835.1). Lineage (GTDB taxonomy): Bacteria > Planctomycetota > Phycisphaerae > JAJVII01 > JAJVII01 > STB-87. The sequence continues at coordinate 1,541 of JAQTVL010000591.1, forward strand.
CTGGCCACCGGCGCCGGCGATGCGGCGGGGCCCGCGATCACGTTCACTGGGCTGGGCGAGCCAACGCTCGTGGTGGACCTGGTGAGCCAATCGCGGCAGCAGACGGCCGGCATGATCGGCCTGGTGCTTCCGCTGCTGCTCGGCCTGGTGCTGTTGAATGCGCGGGTATGGCGCAAGGTTGCGGTGGTCGTGGCGCTGCTGACGGCGGGCACGTTCGTTGCGCTGGTCTGGCCAGCGGCGACGCCGTTCGCCAACGGCGTGTTCTACGCGGGGCTGCTGCTGATCGCGGCGTACCTGCTGGTCGGCGTCGGCCGATGGCTTGCGGCGCGGTTCAACCCGCGCGCGCCGTTGACGTCGACGATGACGACCTCGGCGCTGGTGCTGCTGTCGTTGGTGCTGTTCGGCTCGGCGCTGGCCGGCCCGCCCGCGCCACCCGCGCCTGACAGCCAGCCGCCGGCGGCGAAAATGGCTTCTGACCCCATTTCGGAGGTGATCCCGTACGAGGGCGATCCGCTGGCGGCGGACAAGGCGACCAAGGTGCTTGTGCCGTATTCCCGGTTCGTCGAGTTGTGGAACAAGGCCCACCCGGACCAGCCGCTGGAAAAGCCGAGGATTGCGGGCGGCGTGAGCATGGCCGGCGCCCGCTACGAGGCGACGCTGGCGGGCGATCGCATGACGATCGTGCTGACGGCGGACGTGAAGACGATCGGCGACGGCTGGATCGCCCTGCCGATGCCGATGGCCAACCTCGCGGTGACGGAGGCGACGCTCGGCGGCGCGCCCGCGCAGTTGCAGAACGGCCCCGGCGGGCTGACGCTCATGCTCAAGGCGGGCGCTGCCGGCGAACTCAAGTTGACGGCGGTTACTACGCCGAAGTTCGTCGGGCGGAAGGGCAGCGTGTCGCTGTCGCTGCCGCCGATGCCGGCGGCGGTGATGGTGGTTCGGCTGCCTGAGAAGGACCTGATGCTTGAAGCCGACGGCATCGAAGGGGCGGTTACGCAAACGGGTGTGCCGCAGACCCAGGCGGACCGGGGCCGAGGACGGCCCGGCTCGCTGGAAGGGGACAGGGAATCCGCCTGGATCGTGCCGTTGAACCTGACCAGCCAACTCACGCTACGCTGGCTGCCGAACGTGGCTGTGGGCGTGGCGGACCGGACGCTGTCGGCGACGGCGGACCACGAGGTCCACTTCAACCACTTCGGCCTGGTCGGCGTGAGCAAACTGGTCTACAGCTTCTCGGCCGGCGACTACGACCGGTTCGGGCTGCTGGTGCCGGAGGGCGTGACGGTGACGGAGGTTGCGGGGGCGAACATTCGCGAGCACCGCATCACCGGCGACGCGGTGCTGGAAGGGGCGAAGTTCAAGATCATCGAAGTGCGACTCTACCGCCCGGCCACGAAGCAACATCAGTTGTCGATTCGCTGGCTGGCGGACCCAACGGCGCTGGACACGGCGGCGTCGCTGCTGCTGCCGCGGGCGGCGGAGGTCGGCAGGGAGAGGGGGTCGGTGCGGCTGTTTGCCGCGCGCGGGATGCAGGTGTCGGTGACGGACGTGATCGGCGGCCGGCGGACCGCGGACGACGGCCGGGCCGCGGAGGGCGAGGATGCGATTGGCAGATACTACTGGCCCTATCGCCC
>JAQTVL010000054.1 GCA_028706835.1 Phycisphaerae bacterium
CGCCGGGCACCGCGGTCATCGCGGGCTAGGTGGTGCTTCTCGACGACGTCCCTTTGATCGCTCCTGTTGCGATTCCGGCCAACACGAAGGGCGTGCTCCGGACCAGCGGCGTGTGGAAGGTCCCGCAAAAGGCCGAAATCCAGACTGCCGGAGATGAGGTGTACTGGGATGAGGATGGCACTCCGGTTACCGGTGACACTGAATCCGGGGCAGCTACTGGAACAGCGGCTGCTGGCAACTTGATGGGTTTTGTTGTGGCGACTTCCGCCGCCGCTGACAGTTACGTCTACGTGCTGCTAACGGCCGTCAAGCGGACCGCAACGCTCGCCGGCAGCGTGACGGCTGACGACATGACCGTGACTGGCGATGTGGCCGCCACGAACGTCAATGTTACCAACGCGAACGCCACGCTGGTGTCCGCGACGAACGTCAACGCGACGAACGCCACTCTGTCGAGCACTGTCAAGGCAGTGACCGTCAATGCCACCACGACGCTGAACACGGCCACCGTCACGGCCACCAACGTGAACGCCACCAACGCCACGTTGTCCTCGACGGTCAAGGCGGTCACGGTGAATGCCACGACAAACGTCAACACGGCGGAGGTAGCGGCCACTAATGTGAACGCCACCAACGCGACTTTGTCCAGTACCGTGACGGCCGTCACGGTCAACGCTACCACAAATGTGAACACGGCCGAGGTGGCGGCCACCAATGTGAACGCTACCAACGTGACCGCCACCCTCGTTGCCGCGACGAACGTCAACGCGACCAATGCGACCTTGTCGAGCACTGTCAAGGCGGCGACGGTGAACGCCACCACCAACCTCAACACTGCCGAGATGGTCGCGACGAACGCGAACACGACCAACGTGAACGCCACCCTGGTTGCGGCCACGAACGTCAACGCCACCAACGCCAAGCTGACCGGAACGCTGAACACCAACAACGCGGTCATCGGCGTGACGAACGCGGCACTGATCGGCTTCTACGGGGCGACGGCCGTCGACCAGCCGGACGGAATCGCCAACACAAACAATAACGTGGACACCTTGGCCTCCACCGTCAACAGCGTTATCGCAGCCCTAGAGGAGCTTGGGCTCCTCGCTACCGTATAACACCAGGAGGAGTTGTGCAGTACTCCGAAATCGACGGATGGTTTGATTTCGACCGCCTCTACCACAATGCCGTTGCGACGGCAGCGGACGGCGCCCACTTCGTCGAAGTGGGCGCCTGGTTGGGGCGTTCCACGGCGTTTATGGGCGAGCGCATTGCCGCATCCGGAAAGCGGATCAAATTCGACGCCGTAGACACCTGGACCGGCGGCACGGACGCGCCAGTTAACGCCCTACTTCGAGCGGAATTGCCGAAGTACAACGGCCACCTCTACGACATGTTCCTCCAGAATATGGAAGCGTGTGGCGTGAAGGAGTTCATCACGCCGGTTCGTGCGGACTCCGCTGAAGCGGCCGAAAGATACGCCGATGGTTCTCTCGATTTCGTGTTTATTGACGGCGACCACTCCGCGCCCATTGTGGCGAGAGATTTGGCGGCGTACTGGCCGAAGGTCAAGCCCGGCGGCGTGATGGCTGGCCATGACATCGGAGAGAATGACGTCGAAGCGTCGCTACGTGTCTTCTGCCAGTCGAACGGGCTGAGCTATTACCGAGAAGGCGCAAGCTGGGTGATGGAGAAGACGCAGCCGCGCGGAGGGCGGATCTTGCTCGGGATGCCGCATTCGGGCCGAATCAGCCCGAATACCGCACTCAGTGCGATGATGCACCCGTCGCACACGCCCGATACTCACGTCGAGGTGATGACCCACCAGACATCACTTCTCGCGGCTGGGTTTAACTACTTGTGGACCCAAGCGCTGGAGCGGGATTTCGATTACTTTGCGATGCTCCATGCGGACATACAGCCTGACTGGAATTGGATGGACGTGCTGCTTGGTGAGTTACAGAGGACGGGGGCCGACCTGGTGTCTGTCGTCGTACCCATCAAGGACGAACGCGGGTTGACCAGTACGGCCATCGGCCATCCGACGATCTGGTGGAGCCCGCTCAGGCGTCTGACGATGCGCGAGGTGATGGGGCTCCCTCCAACGTTCACCGCCGAGGATGCCGGCTATCCGGGCCATGCGATGCTCGTCAACACGGGCTGCTGGATGGCCAACCTGCGTAACCCGAAGTGGCGCGAGACGGACGCAGACGGCCGGCTCAAGGTGTATTTCAACATCAAGGACCGCATCGCGAAGACCGATTCCGGTTACGTCTGCCAGACGCAACCGGAGGACTGGGGGTTTTCAAGCCTGATGTTTCAGAACGGACTGAAGGCGGTGGCCACCCGCAAGGTGCAACTGGGCCACGTCAGCGATTTCCCGTGGCCGAACTACGCCGCGTTTGGGAAGTGGGAGCACGACGACGCCACGGCGCCACACTGGAACAAGCAAGCACAACCTGCATGACGAAACGATAGTCCCCTGGAACCGGGTTCCCTGGTACGGACACTGGGGCCCCGGGCGACAGCGGAAGGAAACCGATGGCCAACATGCTTTCCGATGGCGTGACGTGGTTCTCGACGCAGCTCGAAACGGCTGCGGGCGAGGACTGTATCTATGCCGTTGGGGAAGAGGAAATCGGCATCACCGTCATCCCTTCCAAGCCGCAAGCGATGGTCGACGGGCAAGGCACGGTTCTCATCGACGCGGACGCCTTGGATTTCATTCTCGACCCAGCCGTGCTGATTTTCGCGGCCGGGCTTACGGCGCCCGCCGAGGGTCACAAGATCAAGCGATGGCCGCAGGGCTTGGGGCTGACATACGAGTTGCGGAGGCCGGGCACAAACATGCCCGTTGCAGAACCGGCCGACGGCTACGGAGTGCGTGTGCGGGTGCATGGCAAACTAGTGGATAGCGAATAGTGGCAAACGTACTGAACGAACTGATCGACGTTGCGATTACGGCGCTCAACGCCGAGACGACGTTTAGTCTGTCGTTCACTGCCGTGCGCAAGTGGCAGCACCAGTACACGCCGAAGGAGTACGAGACGCTCCGCGTCACCTTGCTGCCGGTGAAGATGGAAACGGAGCGGGCGGGGCGGGGTCTGAATCAGGAGGATTATCAGTTTGACGTGGTGGTCCAGCAGAAGCCGGACACCACGGCGAACAGCGACGTGGACGACCTCGGCGATTTGCTCCAGGAGATCACCGATTGGTTTGGGTCGGTAGCCCTCGCGCCGGCGAGCGGCAAGGTGGACGTGATGAAGCGTGAGTGGCCGGCGGGTGCCGAGGCTGGTTATCACCCCGACCACCTGCGGGAGTTTGGAATCTACACGGGCGTTCTGCGGGTGACGTGCAGAATGCACAGGGCGTAAGCGATGGGATTTTTCAAGAACGAAGCCGGTAAATCCACGGGCCGCGGGCTGTTGGTGAATGTTTCGACGTTCTTCGACCGCGCGGCCGTGCTGGGTGCCGTGGAGAAAGCCGAGAAGCGATGGCTTCCCCGCGCCGCCGGTTACGTTCGCAAGACAATCAAAAGCCTGGTCAAGCGGAAGGGCAAGGCGCGCAAGCAGCCGAAGGGCGGCAAGGCGCTGGTGACGTGGCTCGCGGAAATCAAGAGCGCGCCATCTTCGCCGGCCGGAAGCCCGCCCTACACGCACACCGGGTTCATCCGCGACGAGATTGTCTATTGGTGGTCGTGGGGTATGAAGATGGCCCGCGTCACCGCCAGCAAGTCCCCGTGGCTGTCTGGGCTCCACGAGCACGGCGGCACGGTGGCGATGCAGGTCTGGCAATCCACCGTGTCCGGCAAGACGGCACTCTACAAGACCAGACCGCGATTCACTCGTGGCAAGACGCTGCGCAAGACCGTGCAGGTCAAGTATGCGCCGCGACCGTTTTACGGTCCGGGTTTGGTGAAAGCAACACCCAAGATCATGGGCGACTGGAAGAACTCAATCGTGGCGAAGTAGCAACACAACACGAATCGGCTATCCAGAGGCGGTCGGCCAACTGCCCCCGGTGAAGGGCCGCATAAACCGTGAAGCCGTGCAGGGCTGCACCCCGGCGGATTTGCGCGTTTGTGCGGCCCGCCTCTTTTACATGGAGACTCAGACATGCCGACCACAACTGTACGCATGGGAAAAGACGCCCAGCTCTGGCGCGGAACTGCCGGCAGCCAGGCGACCGCCAACATCACGGACATTAAGGACGTGACGATCACCGCCGACATCGGGACGGCTGACGTCACCACGCGCACGAGTGCAGGCTATCGAGCGAAGAAACCGACGCTCACGGACCTGTCCATCGAGTTCAAGCTGCTCAATGTCGCTTCGAGCACGCACGTTACCGCTCTCCGCACCGCAGCGTTTGCGAAGACCGCGGTGGCGCTGTGGGCCCGGGACCACGTCACCGGCGAGGGACCGGATGCCGATTTTTACATCACCTCATTCGGCCGCGAAGAGGCGCTCGAGGATGGCATCTGGTACAGCGTCAAGGCCGAAGCGTGCGACGACAACGGCCGGTCGCCCACCTGGAGCTGAAAGGATAACCCATGCCTACTGCAACTGCTAATGTGTCCTTGTCCGTCGGCGGCATCGCGATTGCCGGAACGGTGTCCCGCACGGCTGAAGGGCAGACCTCCCATTCTGTCGACCTGGCTCAGGCGAAAGCGGGAACACTCAGTACGCGCACGGATGACGATACCGGAATCGCCACGCTTTCCCAAGGGCACGGCATCATCTCCACGGACGTGGTTGATGTTTACTGGGCGGCCGGCGTCCGCTACGGGATGGTGGCGACGGTGACCGTCAACGCCGTGGCGCTCGAAGGCGGGGCTGGCGATGTGCTGCCGACGGAAGACGCCGTTGTGAACGTCTGCAAGCAGACGCCGATTGTGATGCTGTTGGACGGCGACACGATCAACATGATTGGCGTCGTCGCAACGCTCCGCTCGCACGCGGATTTCCAAGAGACGGGCGCCGCGAGCGCCAAGGCCCTCACGCTGCCGGCCGGGGAACCGTGGTGGTGGGCCAGTGACCTTGGCATCACTAACCCGTTCGCGAGCACGGACCTTGTGTTGATCGCCGTGAGCAATGGCGACGCAACGGCGACCTCGACCGTGAGTATCGGCGTGCTCGTCGATAGCGTGGTGTGATTCCCCAACAGCAAACCCACAAGGTGCAGCTATGCGGGTGTTCAAAGATGCGAAAGGCCGCGAGTGGGAAGTCTCACTCTCGGTCAGTTCCTTGCGCCGCGTACGCGACAACCTCCACGTCGATTTGCTCGACCCAATGTCGGGCACTCCGCCGCTCGCGACGCGGCTGTTTCTCGACATGGTGCTTCTCGGAGAAGTGCTGTACTGGATCTGCTATCCGCAGATTCAATCGCGAGACATCAACGCGGACACGTTCGGGGACGCGATGGGCGGTGCCGAGGCGAAGGCCGCCTATGAAGCCTTCTTTGCGGAACTGATGGATTTTTTCCGCAATCGCGGTCGTCCGGAAGTGGTCCGGGTGATCGCGGCAAGCCTGGAGGCGGTACGGAGGGGACTGGAGGCGGCGGATCGCCTGATCGAGACGCGGCTGGAAAAGAACCTGGACAAGGCGATGGCGAAAGTGACCAGGGATGCCTCGGCCGCGATGGACCGACTGGAAGCAACGCTCGCGGATGCTGGACCTGGGGAGACATCGACGACCTCGCCGGAATCATCGGAGTCGACCCCGGCCCTTTGACGCTGCGGTCATTGGCGGCGATGGCACAATCGAGAGAAAAAACCGAGTGGGAGCGAACCGCGTGGCTGCTGGCGAAGATCCACAACTGCCACTGCACCAATAGCATTACCCCCGCCTCCTGTAATCCGTTCACGGCAAAGCCCGTTTCCGAAGACATTGCGATCCTGAAACCGCTCCTCAAGCCGGAAGACTGACATGGCAGACGTAAAAGCCGGCCGAGCGTTTGTAGACCTCTTTCTGAAGGACGCATCGCTCGTCCGCGGGCTCGCGGCAGCCGAGGCGAAAATCAAAGCGTTCGGGTCCAGGCTGTCCTCGATTGGCTCCAAACTCGGCGGATGGGGCTCAGCCATCGCGGGCATTGGGTGGAATCTCGGAAAGCTCGGGGCGGCGGCTACGGGGGCGTTTCTGGGCGGTGCCAAGTTGTTCGGCACGATGGGCGGCGACATCGACGATATGAGCGACCGCACCGGGATGGGCATCGAGGCAATTCAGGAACTCGGTTATGCCGCTCGGCAAAACGGGGCGTCCGTTGAAGACCTGGAACTCGGCATTAAGAAGATGCAGAAGACGATCGCCGGCGCGGGTGATGAGGGAAAGCAGGCGACAGAAGCTCTCGCAAATCTTGGCCTCGCCGTCAGTGACCTGGCCGGGCTTGCGCCGGAGAACCAATTCCGGTTGATGGCTGGCCGAATCGCATCACTTCCCGATCCCGCGAATCGAACTGCCGCGGCGATAGAACTCTTCGGCAGAAGCGGCACGAAACTTCTTCCCATGATCGCCGGCGGTACGGCTGGCTTGGCGGCAATGGCGCAGCAGGCCAGGAACCTTGGTTTTGTGCTATCGGCCGAGGATGTTGCGGCGGGGCACGCATTCGAGAAGACGCTTGATAAGCTCTGGTTTTCCGTAAAGCTCGGAACCGCCCGCGTCGGGGCCCAGCTTGTGCCGATGCTGACCGAGTTCGCCAACAAGGCCATTGAGATTACGGGCGTGGTCGGAAAGTGGGTGAGTGCGAATCAAGGGCTTATCGTTTCCGCGTTCAAGATTGCGGCCGGAGTGCTCGCAGCGGGTGCGGGTATCTTCGCCCTGGGCAAGATCATCGGCGGTGTGGGCCTCGCGATGCAGGCGTTTGGCGCAGCCATCAGCGGAGCGGGCGTGCTGCTCGGCGTGGCTGGCACGGCCGTGTCGTTCCTGCTCTCGCCGCTGGGGCTCATCGTCGGGGCCGCCGTGGCGGCAGCCGGTGCGCTGGTGTATTTCTCGGGCGTTGGCGGGCAAGTCGGCACCTACCTTAGCAGTGTCTTCGGCACGCTCGCCAACGACGCCATTTCAGCGTTCGGAGCGATCAGCAAGGCCCTTGCCGCGGGTGACCTGGCCGCCGCCGCAAAGGTCGTCTGGTCGCTCATCAAGATGGAGTGGGTCAAGGGCACGTCGTGGATTCTCGGTGTCTGGGCTGAAACCAAGTCGAGCTTCCTCAACATCTGGGCTGATGCCTCAACGAGCTTGGCCAAGATGATGATTTCCGGTTTCTCTGCCACGCAGAAGGCGTGGATTTCCGTGACTGCCGCGCTGTCCGAGGCGTGGACGATGTTTACCACGTTCGTCGGCAACACCTGGGACAGCTTGACGGGCTGGCTCAAGAAGCAGTGGATCGAACTCAAGGGGCTCATCGACGATACGGTTGATGTGGCCGCAGAGCAGGCGGCCGTAGATGCCGGCACGGTTGCGAGTAAAAAGCGGCGGACGGATGCCGAAGCGGAATCGCTGAGCAAGACGGAGAATGCGGCACGGGCGCAGGAAATTGCCGTTGATGAGACCAAAAAGACGATGCTGGCCGGCGTTGACGAGCAGGCGGCGGCTGAGAAGCAGAAGCGTACCGAAGAGACTAACGCCACGCTGGAAAAGTTGCTGGCCGAATCCGAGGCCGCCAAGCGGGAATTTGCCGCCGCAACCGCCGCGGCCAGTGCAGCGGTTCCGACGATGGCGGCCGGCAGTAAGGCTCCCGGGCCGTTTGAGCCGAGCAAGCTCGACCTGGGAGGCAAGGCGAATTCTGCCGGAACATTCTCCGGCGGCGCCGCATGGGGCTTAGGGGGTGGCAACGTACAAGAGCGAATCGCGGTCAACACGGAGAAAGCCGCAACGTTCAGCGAGAAGATGGCCAAGTGGATGCTGAGTAAGAACCGCGCCCTGGTGTTCGACGCATAATCACATGGCAGCAGTCGCCACAGAACGATTTGGGAGTCGACAGCGCGGAAGCGATTCCGTCAAGCTGCTGTACGTGATTTTCGGCACCAACGATGGAGACGCGGCGTATGTGGCGCTGGCTGCGGCTGCCCCGGCGTCCTACGGCGGATTCTCTAGCCGGACTATCCAGCCCGTCGAGCGGCAGGGTGTTGACTTCTGGTTCGGGGAAGTGGACTACGTTGCGAGCACCGCGCAGGAGGCTGGCGACTCCACCTATGAGTTCGACACGGGCGGCGGCACGCAGCACATCACGCAATCGCTCGCGCTCATTCAAAGCTACAATGCCACGGGCTATGTCGCCCCTGAGAGTTACGGAGCGATCGGCGTTACCAGCGATTCTGTCGAAGGCTGCGACATCACCGTCCCCTCCTATCACTTTTCCAACCGGGTGTTTCTCGAAGCGGGCATTGTCACCGCTGCGTACCGGCGCACGCTCTACCTGCTGACTGGCACAACGAACCTTTACGCATGGTATGGATTTGAGGCTGGCGAGGTGCTCTTTCTCGGAGCCAGCGGCACGTATCGCCAGGCTGAGGGTGACTGGGAATTGTCGTTCAAGTACGCCGCGAGCCCGAATCAGACCGGGCTGACCATCGGCACAATGACGGGAATCGAGAAACCGGGCTGGGCTTACCTGTGGGTTCGATACCAGGACACGAAAGATGAAACGTCGAAGTCCGCAGTCAAGCAACCTATCGCAGCCTACGTCAACCAAGTCTACCGAACTGCATCGTGGAGAGGGGTTCTCACCCTGTAGTCCACATGGGCGATACATGGCAGAAAGTCAATGCCGGGTCAGAACTCCGGTTCTCAGCGAAGACGTACAACGCGCTGATCGACGCCGCGAAATGGTACGCGGATAGCCAGGGCGTCGGCTCGTCGTCGGCACCGCGCTCTGCTGGCAAGTCGCCATTCATCAAGGTGCAGAACAACACCGGCAAGGACCTCGATGCCGGGGCCGTCGTGAAGCTCGGCGAGCCAGTCTTCGACCCAGCCGACGGCGCGCAGGCGCTGGCATCGTTCAAAAACAACGTCTGGTTTCTCGGCGAGGTGGCAACTCCCGGCGCGAGCGATGCGCTGGCGATGTTCCTGGAGGCGACGCCGATAGACGGCGTGGGATTGGCTGCCGTCTCTGGTGCCTGGCCGGTGCTGCTCAATGTCCAGAGCGAGGGCGACAAGCGGGCCGACGTTACGGACGATGACCCAACCACGTTGACCACCGGAAGCCGTGGGCCGTTCCAAGTGGTCTGGGCCGCGGACGGCACTGGTGAACAACATGGCGTCGTGTTGTTCGGTGCGGATGTCCGGTCGGATTTTCAAGTCCGCAACGACACCGGCGCAGACCTGACCACGTACCAGATCGTTGGGCTCAGCGGCCCGGTCAACGTGCCCTCGTACCTCGAAGACTACGACGAGGACGCGACGGCCGGCGAGGACGCCAGCGACTGCACAATGAAAGCCGTCTCGCCCGTGTGGCCCACGCACGTCGGCAAGTTCGCCATTGTTCAGGCTGATATTGCCGACGGCGACACGGGCCCGGCTATCGTCTCTGGGTTGACGAAAGTTCAAGTCGACTTCGGAACGAATCCGAGCGCGGGGTATGCAGACATCGCGGAAGCCAGCGAGTCGCTCGACCACCTGACGGCGATGGCCACCGGGGCGGCCCAAATCATCTGGAGCGAGTCGACGCTGGGCATCGCGTGGGCGGTGGTGCGCGTGGGCCTTGCGCCTCCCGAGACGATCATGGAAGGCGTGCTTGCCGAGGAACTGTCGCCCGGTGGGAGTGCCCAGGCGGCAATCACGATTGCCGGCGAGCCAACGCCGTGTGAGGTGTGGGACTACTTGCTGAAAGATGACGATGAGCCTCTCGCACCGGGAACGCTCATCGTCGTTGCATATATGAATGGAAAAGTCAAAGTCATCGAGGCCCAGTGCCCATAGGAGATAGATCATGGCGTTGCGAATCTGGCTGGGAACTGCGCCGAACGTGGCTCAAGTGGAAACGGGTGTGCTATCGTGCCCCATCGCAGGAGCCGTCTTTTCGTTTTCCATCGGCGACAGTGACGACGCGGCGATGGTGTACACCTGCACGACGGCAAATGTTGCCGCCGAATGTGCCGCGATGGCAGCCGCATGGAACGCCTCCACAAACGCCTACCTAGCGGCCGTGACTGCCGTTGCCGGGACGAACAGCATCACCTTCACCGCCGACGCGGCCGGCACTGACCCGGGCAGTATCGCCGTCGACGTGTCGGGGGTGCAAATCACTCCGACCGATGAGATTCAGGCGTTGATGCTGCCCGATGCGGTCACGTCCGGATCGTTTACGCTGTCGTTCCAGGGCGTGACAACGGCGTCACTGCCGTTCAACGCAAACGCAGCCGAGCTTCAGGCGGCCCTCGAAGCCTTGTCGACCATCGGCACGGGAAACATCGTCGTCGAAGACAACGCCCCGACCAGCGGCCAGTTCATTCTCACGTTTGGCGGCGCCCTGGCATCGGCGCAGCAGCCGCAGATCGTTCCGGTGAGTGCATTGCTCGCCGTCTCCGACGTGGATGTGGAAATCCTCTCGACGGGCGGACTGGGCCAAGATGAGTACACCCAGCTTGCCATCCCGGCGAGCGCGTTGAGCGGCACGTTCCTGTTGATTTACGCGGGCGAGACTACCGCCGAACTGACGTACAGCTCGACGGCCGATGACATTCAGACCGCGCTTGAGGCCCTTAGCACCGTGGGCACGGGCAACGTGGCGGTGGCAACGACCGCGACCAGCGGCACGTTCGTTCTGCATTGGACGGGCGAACTCGGGCAGAGCGACATCGACGACTTCTACGCTACCAGCTACTTGGCCGGCAATGCACAGATGGCCATCACGGTCAACGAGGCCGGCGAGACGGGAATCGACGAGAAGCAAAAAGTTGCTGTCTACAACACGGGCGTGCAGGGTGGGACCTGGGTGCTCATCTCGCAAGCTACCAGCGTGCGGGAAACCACGGGGGCACTCACCTACACATCCACCGCCGCCGATGTGCAAACGGCCTTGCAAGCCCTGACGAGTATCGGCGCTGGCAACGTGCTGGTGACCGGCGGAACTAGCGGCACGTACTACGTGACGTGGGCTGGGACGGAAGCCAATCAAGGCCAGTCGATTCTTCTCACGCAAACGTGGTGGACCGTCAACGACGCGATGGCTTGCACGGTTGTTACGCAGGGCGTGCCAGGACCGAGTGAGGTTTGGCAGATCGTCGTTGCGAACTACACGGATGGCACGTTCAATATCGGCTACGCGGGCCAGAGTTCTGCGGCACTTGCCTTCAACACGAACGCCGCAACGGTTCAGGCCGCCTTGCAATCCGTCGCCAGCATCGGCACGGGCAACGTCCTCGTCACGACCGTTACCGCGCCGGCGTCGACGCAGTACTACCTCACCTTCTCGGGCATGAAGGCTGGCATCGCGCTGCCGTATCCCGTCGTTGTGTATGACATCGACCTTGGCTCGTTGGTCCCAGCCACGATGACCAGCACGATTACGGGATCAGCGGGAAGCAATGCCGTCTTGACTCTCACCGTTACATCCACGGGTAACACTGGTGCCGATTATGGACTCTTCCGGTGGCAGGACGTAACCGACACCCTGATCGTGTACTTTGGCACAACGGCAGCAGACCTCGTGGCTGCTATGGATGCCGCATGGGCCCTGTGGCCGATCGGCAGCGGCAACGTATCTGGAAGTGGTGGGCCGCTTGGAACCGCGCCGGTCGTGCTCGAATTCATCAACGACTGGGCCAAGCGTCCAGTGAGCGGATACCCATACGGCCAATTCATTTTTGAAAACGGATCGGAAAACCCCCTGGAAGTTACGGTGGACCTCACGGAAGGCGTCGAGCCCACCGATGCCGTTCACACATTAGCGATCAGCACCTGCACCAGCGGAACATATACCCTGACATTTGGCGGTTCTGTCGCGGCGTTGAACTACAACTCCAACGCTGCCCAAGTGGTGGCCGCACTGGAAGCCTTGCCCACCATCGGCACGGGTAACGTCTTCGCCAAATCGGGCAGCACGATGCCGGGCTCGATGGAACTTCAGTACACAAACACCCTCGGCGAAATGGCCGTCACTCTGCCGACCATCGGCAACTACCTGTTCCAGGCGACGGTGGGTGGAGTGTTGACGTCTACAAAAACCACCAGCGGAGCGAGCGGGACCAACTGCCGGCAGTGGATTCGATACAACACGGCACCGGTCGGCGGTACATGGTCTATCACCATGAACAGCCAGACGACGGGCAGTCTGAACCACAGCGCGTTCGCCGCAGAGGTGCGCAATGCGATCCAGGCATTGCCGTCGATGCCGGCGAACAGCGTCGAGGTTACCGGCGACTGGAATACCGGGTACTATGTCACGTTTGGCAACTACCTCCGCGGGATGACCATCGCCGCCGTGACGCTCAACGATGCGGCGATCATTATCGGCGGCGTGCAGCCGAGCGTTACGCGGCTGGTTAGCGGTGCTGCCGGCGCGAACGCCCTGCAAACCATGAGCCGTGTCACCGGCGTGACGGGTGGAACGTACCTCTTGAGTTTCGACGGCTACACCACCACGGGCCTCGCCTGGAACGCGGCCACGGCCACCATTCAGGCGGCATTGGCGGCTCTGACCTCCATCGGCACCGGGAACGTGGTGGTGAGACGTGCGGCGGCAACGACGGACATCGCCGCGGGCACGCACTCCATCACGTTCACGGGAACGATGGCCAACGCGGCGCAGGCGGCAATAACGGCCACGAGCTATCTCCTGGGAGCCACTCAGGAACTCACGATCACGACGAACACGGAAGGCATCA
>JAQTVL010000055.1 GCA_028706835.1 Phycisphaerae bacterium
AGAGCTACATCAATATCGCCAGGACCTACGATCGCCAGGGTGACACCGTTCGCGCCCTCGAGAGCTACAAGAAGGCGGTCGAGGCGGCCGACGACATGGCGTTCACGCACGCCGAGCTCGGCCGATATTACATGAAACTCCAGCGCAGCGCCGAGGCGCTCGACCAGCTCAAACAGGCGGAGAAGTTGAATCCCAACGAGCCGGGGATCGCGGAGGATATGGCTCGTTTGCAGGCTCGCTAGTACCAGGGATGGCGAGGCTGAACAGAACGCGGCGCCGGGTGGCGGGAGGTGCCGCGGAGTTTCCCTTCATGTTTCGCCCGATGTTGCATGACATAGCAGCATGACGCCGAGCCGCCGCCGTTGGCGGTCCGGAAGAGGTCGTACGTCGTGAGAGCCCCTCTTACCCCGACTAGGAGGTGTGTGATGCTCGACCAGCGATGGAAGGATCTGCTGCGCCAGCCCGGAGCGCTTCCAGCCCTGCCGGAGGTCCTGGTTCGCCTCCAGTTTGGCCTCTACCAGCTCGATGTGGACATCGACGAGTTGATCGTCGAACTCCAGCGCGACCCAGCCCTGGTCGCGGAGGTCCTCAGAACCATCAACTCGGCCCTGTTCGGCGTGCCCCGGCGGATCGAGTCGCTCAAGCAGGCGGTGGTGATGCTCGGCCTGCGCCGCCTGCGGGCGATCATTCTGTCGCAGTCGCTGCGGCAGTCGCTGGCCACCTACCAGAGCCCCGGCTTCGCCGCGTTCCGCTGGTGGGACCGCTCCATGCTCAACGGCATTGTCGCCGCGACCCTCTGCCAGCGCACCGCGCCCGACTTGGCGGAAGAGGCCTACCTGGCCGGCCTGGTCGCCGACGTGGGCATCCTTATTCTCGCCCGCCACGAGCGCGGCTACGAGCGCATCCTGCGGGCGTCTGCCGACCAGGCGTCCGCCGACTTCGCCGTGGCGTCGCGCGAGCAGGGGGGCGTCGACCACGCGGAACTGGCAGCCGAGGT
This sequence comes from Phycisphaerae bacterium, assembly GCA_028706835.1. Lineage (GTDB taxonomy): Bacteria > Planctomycetota > Phycisphaerae > JAJVII01 > JAJVII01 > STB-87. Next base: position 998 of record JAQTVL010000055.1, read on the forward strand.
GTTCACCCTCTGGCGATTCCCCCCCATGGTCGTCGAGGCCGTCCGGCGGCATCACGACCCGACGGTGATGGACGAGCCGGCTGAGTTCCTGCTGCCCAAGTCGGTGTTCTTCGCCAGCAGCATGACCGACTACGTCGTCACCCGCCGCCGCGACATCTGGGACGAACTGGTTCGCCTGGCTGAATCGCGCTTCACGATGAGCCGCGAGGAACTGGACGGCCTGGCGGCGACATCGCACGCCCGCTACCGCGATGTGGCTGTTCCCCTGGGCCACCGCGATTTCTCCGGCGGCGACGACGCCCAGGCGCTCCCCGCCTGAGTGTTCGGGCAGGCGATTGCTCTTTGGGGGTTCCGCCAACGCGGCCCGCCCGCTACAATGCCCCTGCTTTTTCCGAGGTACCGCAGGGATGCAGCGCGCCGCTGACTCGAACTCCAGCACCACGCCCGCCTCGCCGCCGCTGCCGGCAGCGGCCCGAAGCCACTTCGTCTCCGCCACCCGCGTGTTCACCGCGCTCACATTTGTCAGCCGAATCTTCGGCCTGGTGCGCGAGACCGTGATGGCCCGCGCGTTCGGGCGGACCGGCCTGATGGACGCCTTCTCGATGGGCTTTCGCGTGCCGAACCTGTTCCGGAGGCTGTTCGGCGAGGGAGCGCTCACCTCGGCGATGATCCCGGTGCTGACGGAGTACGAGTCGTCGCCGGACCCGGAGAAGCGAAAGCTCGGGTTGTACCTGGTGCAGGCGGTGGTCACGCTCACGGGCTGCCTGCTGGCGGTCATCACCATCGCCGTCGAGCTGTTCATCCTGTGCGCCCTGCGAACGCCGGCGGAGAGCCCGAGCGTCCGGCTGATGCAGGTGCTCACCGCGATCATGATGCCGTACGTGATCATGATCTGCCTGGTCGGCCTGGGCAGCGCGGTGCTGAACGTCCGCGGGCGGTTCGCCGAGCAGGCGTCGGCCCCGATCATCCTGAACCTGTGCAACATCCTGACGGCCGCCGTCATCGCCCCGCTGTTCACCCACGACCCGCGAAAGCAGATCTTCTTCCTCGCCTTCTCGGTGCTGATCGCCGGAGTGCTTCAGTTGGCGATGATCGTGCGGGCGCTGGCCAAGCGCGGCTTCCCGCTGCGGGTCCGCTTCGATTTCCGCCACGAGGGCGTTCGCCGCGTCATGTGGCTGACGCTCCCGATGATCGTCCCGCTCGCGGTCGTCCAGATCAACACCTACATGGACAACGTCGTGGCGTGGTGGCTGACGATCCGCCCGAACGAGCCGACGGCCTACCACGTGTTCGGCTTGACGATCCGGCGGCTGCTGACCGAGGGCGGCGTGGCGTCGCTGAACTGGGCTGCGCTGCTCTACGAGATGCCGCTCGGCGTGTTCTCGGTGGCGGTGGCGACGGCCATCTTTCCGGCGCTGGCCCGGCACGGCGCCGCCCGCGACTATCGGGGCCTGGCCGACACCCTTCGCCGCGGACTGCAAATCTCGCTGCTGATCGCCATCCCCGCGACGGCCGGTCTGTGCCTGCTGCGGCTGGAGATGGTTTCGGTGATCCTCCAGTACGGCAAGTTCACGGCGTCGGACTCGCCGATCGTGGCCGAAACGATGATGTGCTTCGCGATCGGCCTGGCGGCCTTCAGCGTGCAGCAGATGCTGGTGCGGGCGTTCTACTCCCTCAAGCAGGTGCGCACGCCGGTCTGGATCGCCGTGTCGATGGTGGCGTTGAACTTCCCGCTGAACATCGCGCTGGTGCAATGGATCGGCCGGCCGACCCCGGCCGGCATGGCCCTGTCCACCACGATCTGCGCGTTCATCCAGGCCACCTGGCTGGGCGTGGTGCTGCGGCGGCAACTCGGGCTGATGGGTGGCCGGCGGATTCTCCGCTCCCTCGCCAGTACGCTCGCGGCGACGGCCGTCATGTGCGGTGTGATTATCCTGTGGCAGTGGCTGGCCGGCCGTCTGTTCGGCCAGAACTCCGGCCCCGTGCTCGTTCGAGTGGTGCGTCTGCTCGTACCTATAATTGCGGGCGCGATGACGTTCTATGTGATTGCCAGGCTGCTGCGAAACGAAGCGCTCCGCGAACTGACGGCGCGAGAGGGATGAGCGCACCCGCGAGCTTCCGCTCGCGGCTCGAGAAGCGTGATGAGGGTCTCCCATGAAAATCGCCGTTCTGCTCGACCACTACTTCCTGCCCGTTCGCGAGGCGATCGGGCAGGCCGCCCGTGCCGGGTTCGAGGGCGTCCAGATCTACACCACCGCCGGCGAACTCGCGCCGGAGAACCTGTCCCGCTCAGGCCAGCGCGAGCTGTTGCGCCTGCTCGCGGACCACAGACTGGTGCTGTCCGCCTTGTGCGCCGATCTGGGCGGGCCGCGGTTCGCCGATTCCGCCACCGTCGACACCCGCGTCACCCGGACCTGCCGGATCATCGAGCAGGCGGCCGAACTGCGAGTGCCCGTCGTCACCGCGCACGTCGGCACGATCTCGAGCAAACCCGAAGACCCGTCGCGGCGGCAGATCGCCGAGGCCGTCGACGCCGTCGGGGCTGTTGCCGATCGGGCCGGCGTGATCTTCGCGATCGAGACGGGCCAGGAAGCGCCAGCCGTGCTGGCTGAGTTCATCGCCGGGTTCAACAACTCGGCGCTGGGCGTGAACTACGACCCGGCGAACCTGCTGATGAACGGCTTCGACGCGCTGGCCGGCGTGGCCGTGCTCGCGAATTACATCCGCTACGTGCACGCCAAAGACTCCGTCGGTGGTGAGGGTCGCGTCGGCAGGGAGGTCCCCCTCGGCCAAGGCGGCGTGAACTATCCCGAGTTCGCCCGCGCCCTCGAATCGGCTGGATATACCGGCTGGCACACCGTCGAGCGCAAGCACGCCCAGACCCCTGTGGCGGAATTGGCCGCTGCCTGCGAGTATCTGCGATCGCTGCGCAGCCGTTGACGCGCCTATCGGACAGTTGAGGTGGGGGGATTGTGGTCGAACGCCGACTCATTCACCACGTGGCATTCGTCACTTGTTCGGCGCTGTCTCGCTGAGCGATTTGAGATACTCCTTGGCCAGTTCCTTAAACCGCGGTGGCAGGTCGTTCTCGTCGATCGCGCGGACGTCCTTTCGCTGCACATCGAGCAGTTCCGGCGACGTGTCGGCCTGCACGTGGATGTCGCCGCGGAGCAGCATCCGCTCGGCCTGGAGGTTGCCCACCAGCACCGGCTTCTTGCGGAGCGCGTTCTGGTAGCGGTAGTTTTGCAGGTCCATCTCGGTCCGGCGCATCAGCGTGATCGCCATCTCCAGGCCGAAGTTGTTGAAGTTGTTCACGCGGAACTTCGCGTCGACGGCCTCGGCCTTGTTGCGGATGGCCGCCTGCTTGTTCGCCAGCCGCTGGAGCTTATCCTTGAGGTCCGGCGGGACCGGGCCTTCCAGCCCTTCGCCGGCCACGCCCGACACCTTGCCCCCGCCGGTCGCGCCGCCCGGCGGCTCCTTCGACGAGTCTTTCACCTGGCCCTTCTGGAACGGGTCGCCGCTCAGCCGGGTCGGCGTGTTTCGCCCGCCCTTGCCGGTCGCCTCGTTCTCGACCATCTCGCCGGACGACTTGCCCGTTCGGCCTTCGCCGCTTCGCCCGGAGATTTCGCTCGTGTTCGGCAGCCGATTGCCCGTCACGCCCTGGGCGCTCATGTTGCTGATCGGCCCATCGGCGGCGTCCCAGCCGGCGCCCTTGTCCAGCGAGTCGGTCCACTTGCTCGTGGCGTCCTCGACCTCGTCGAACAGGTCCTCTTCCTCCTCCATCAGTTCGCCGACCATGTCCTCCAGTTCCTTGGGCAGCTCAGCCATCGGCACGTCCTGCTGGTCGGTCGGCTCTTCCATCGACCACTTCTCGCGGTCCGGCGTGTCCGGCAGCCATTTTTCGATGTGCGTGGTCATGGCCTCGGCCAACTCCAAGCCGGCCTCTTCGAGCGGCACAGCGATCTCGGTGGCTTTCTTCTTCAGCGCGTCCTTGGCCATCACCACGTCGGTCTTCAGTTCGAGCAGTTCCTTCAGCAGCGCGGGGTTGGAGAAGTCCTGCTCAGCCACCTTGGAGAAATCGGAGAGCTTGTCGTCGAGGAACTTCTCCCACTTCTCCTGGTTGGCGGCCAGTTCCGCCAGCTTTAGCTCGTCTTCCTTGGTGAAGTCGTCGACCGGCTTCTTGGCCAGCGACGCAGTGGTCGCGATGTCTTTCTTCTGCTGCTCGATGAATTTCTCGAGGTCCTCCGCCAGCTTCTTCCATTTGTCCCGCACGTCCGGCGGCAGGTCGCTGCCGTCAGGCCGGGTGGACGCCTGCTCGGTCCGCTTCTCCGCCGCGCCGATCAGGCCCAGCAGCGATTGGAGTGCGTAGATCACACGGTCCTGCCGGGCGACGAGCTTCTTGACCGGGTCCGTGGCTGCGGCCGCGTCGGCGATCGCCGCCAGGCCGTCCGCCAGCGCCTTGGCGTCGGCCGAGTCGTTGTAGGCGAGTACCATCAGCCCGGTCTGCACCGGTTTGGTCTGGAGGTCGAACTTGAGGATCAGCCCCTTCGCCAGCCGCAACAGGTGGTCTGCGAACGCCGATTGGCCCTTGCGCACCGCCGCCGCGTCTGCCACAAAGCGAGCCTTCGGGTCCTCGGGCGCCTGCGGCTGCGTGCTTGGCTCATGCCGCACCAGCCCGACCGTCGCACCGCGCACGTCCGTCTGCTCTTTCAGCAGCGCCAGCAGTTCCGCCGTCAGTTCTTCGAGCAGTTTCTTCTGCGCTGCGGCGATCTCAGCCGGGTCCTGCACGGTAATCACGAACCGCGGCGACGCAGCCGATTGCGGGCTGGCCCCGTTCAGGTTGCGGTTGTCGGCTGTCTCCGCCCAATAGACGAGCTTGTCGCCCTTGGCATATTTATCGCCGAGGTTGAACGTATAGGTGATCTTCGCGAGCTTGCGCGGGTTGCCCTTCGGGTCGAGCAACTCCTTCCCGCTCCAGGCGTGGCGGACGGCTGGCGGCTCCGTGGCCAGCGAGTTCGCCTCGCCGTCCGATGCGTCGCCCTTCACCTTCGCCACCATCAGCCGAAGCGACGACAGCCCGTGGTCGTCCGTCGCCTGCACGATCAGATCGGTCGAGCCGCCGGGTTTCACCATCGCGTCCTGGCCCGGGCGGATGAACGACACGTTCGGCGGGTAGTCAGGCCGGGTCGTCGCGGTGAAGAACGCCGCCGCTTCGGCCTCGGGTTGGGTCGTCGAGGCGCAGGGCCAGGCACCCACCTGTTTGCCGGATTCGTCGCGGAACACCAGCCGATATTGCATCGGGCGAACCAACGGCAGCTTGCCCGTCCAGGCCGACCGGTCCGGCGAGTCCATCGCGATCGCCACGCCGGCTGCATCGTCCGAGGGTGCGACCGCAATCTCGGCTGACACCACAGGCCGATTCATCTTCACCGCGATGGCCGCGGTCGTCCCGGCCGGCGCGTCCTTGATGTTGCCGTCCGATTGCGGGTCCGCCGGCTGCTCGTATTTCAGATACTCCGGGTAGATTGGCCGCACCGCTAGCCCCGCCACCTGTGGCGCCTGACGGACGTTCACGCGCAACGGGGTGTCGCGTTGGTTCGTGTCGCCGATGGACACGTAGTAGTCGAAGCTCGCCTCGACAGCCGGCAGGTTCAGGTAGTACATGCCTTCCAGGCTGCCGCGCCCGATCGAGCGGCGGGCCCGCATCGCAAACGGGGCGAAGTCCTTCTGGCCGTCCTTGCGAATCCAGACCTTCGCCTCCGGCTCGCGCGGCAACGGGTCGGCGCAGCTCACCGTCGCCTCAATGGTCAGCTTGTCGCCCGCCAGCAGCGGCGACTTGACGAGTTGGCCCGGCACGTCGCCGGGGCGAACCTCGTCAATGCGAACCTTTCCCGTCCAGCTTTGCGACGCCGGGTGCATCAGCCGGCCGAGCCCGTAGGCGAACCGTCCGCCGCCGAACACGATGAACAGCGCGATCAGAATCCCCACGCCGCCAGCGGCCGCCGCCGACCAGCGCAGCCGATCGGTCGCGACGGCCCGGTCAACGGGGACGCCGCTGGTGGACTTGGAGATTTCGCAGATCGCCCGGCGGACGAGTTCCGGCTCGAACGGGCCGGGTTGGCCGGCGAGTTGGACCGCGTTGATGAACCGGTTTTGCAGCCCGGCGACGTTCTGCTCGATCTGCCGGGCTGCCTGTTGCGGCGTCAGCCGGCGGCGCAGCGGAATGATGACGAAGGCCGTCAGCCCGATCGCCGGCAGGCCGATCAGCGTCGCCAGCATCGCCACCCGGGCGTTGCCGGACAGGTTGATGAACCCAGCCGCCGCCGCCAGGGCCGCCAGCAGCAGCCCCGTCGCCGCCAGCCAGACGAGCGCGCGCTGGGCGAGGTTGACCCACCACCACCGCCCGGCGACGAAGCGCAGGGCGGCGTCGATGCGTTCGAACTCCGGGGATCGCTCCAACGTGGTCATCTTCGCCTCGCGGGTGCAGCTACTACGGGCGTAAGAGCAATACGTTCATTATATCGGCCCGACGGGGCAGGGGAAGTATTGCGACTTCACTTCACATCGTCCGCGGTGCCGGAGATTCGGTCGGGCCCAGCCGACCAGATGATCGCCTTGTCGCCCTCGACGCGGTAGAAGTACGGCGTGCCCCACGGGTCCTTGGGCACGCCGCCCGGGCAGGCCTCCGCCAGAGTCGCCGGCAGCGTGTCGTTGTGGGTGAGCTTGTAGACTTCGACGGCCTTGGCCAGTTCGGCGATCTGTATTCTCGCCGGCCCGGTCTTGACGCCCACCAGCGGCGCGGCCTCCAGGTTGTCGATTGCCCCGCCCGCGGGCGCCGGCGTGGGGGCTTGCTTCTTCGCCCCGGACTTGCTGCACGCGACCAGCGGCGAGCAGAGCAGCAACAGCATCATCCATCGTGCGGCGGTCATGCGGACCTCCTTTACCCTGAGACAACATTGTACCTCGCACGTCGCCTCGGCGGCGTAAAGCAATTGGGCTCGCTTGCGGCATTGTTCCTCTATGCGTAACATGCACAGGCCCGTCGGGTTTCGCACTGGAAGGAGCAACCATGTCACGATTCTCTCTCGCGGCCGTCGCGTTCTGTCTGGTTGGGGTTTCGTTCGCTATTGCCGAGGAGCCTATGGACGCAAAGGTCAAACTGCCGGCCAGGTTGATCACTTCCACCGAGTTGCTGCGGATGGTGCACGACCAGACCGCCCTCAAGTATGCCTACCCGACCGGCGCACTCGTTCGCCAGATCGACGGCACGCCGTTCAACGGCGAGGCGACGGTGAAGGACCTCGTTGCCAAACTCGCCCCGAAGGTGAGCGTGAAGGACGGCGTGATCCTGCTCCAGGCGGACCTGCCCGATGCGGACCTGAAGAAGCTGACGGATCAACTCGCCTCCGACAAGCCCGACGAGCGGCGCGTGGCGGCCTACTTGCTCGGCAACACCAAGTCGGCCGCGGCTGTCGCTTGCCTCTTCGCAGCTTTAAGCGATAAGGACGAATCCGCTCGCCACCACGCCCTGCGGTCTCTGGACCGCATCGAGCGCGACCTGCAATCCTACTGCCCCGCCGGTCGCGTCTCGATCTTTCCGCTCGCCTACGATAAGAACGCCAATGAGTTGGTCGAGATCATGAAGGCTGCCCCGGACCAGGCGACGAACGAATGGGTGTGGGCCGCCGGCATCGTCGGCCGGCTGTCGCGCTCGCCGAACGCCCGGGAGCAGTTGGAACTCGGCGCCAAGCACGGCTACGAGCGAACGCGGAAGGTGGCGGAGTGGGCGCTCGGGCGCTTGGAGCCACCGGCGGCGGTGAAGGTCGGTCTGACGGCTGCACCGACGACTGCGCAACTGCTGGATCAGTTCAAGGCTGCAAACAGCGCCGAACGGCAAGCGGACCTGCTGCTGCAACTCGGGCAGAGCGGGGGCAAAGATGCCTGGGACGCGATCCTCAAAGCGGTTGACGACAAGGACGCCACGGTCCGTCGCGCCGCCATTCGCGCCTTGGACCGCTGCCCCGATCCGCGGGCGGTGAGGGCGCTGGTCAAGATCATGACCGGGCCGGACGAGCCCGCCCCAGCCAGCGCCCCGGAGCCCGGATCGCCCGAGGCCAAGGGCACGCCGCCATCGGCCGGCACGCTCACCGCCGAGTATCGCAACCTGGCCGCCATGAGCCTCGGCCGAATCGCCTCGCCGGAGGCCGTCAAGCAACTCACCGAGTATGTCGCCGGCGCGAAGAAGCCCGTCTCCGTCGTCGCGCTGGCGCTCAGTTGGATGGCCGAGGCTGGGCGGGCGGACATCGCCGCCCCGCTGATCCAGTGCGTCGCGGTCAAGGACGAGGACGCCCACAACCAGCAGAACTGCATGCTGCGGAGTTACGCCTACATCGGCTTGGCCCGCGTCGGCACGCCGGAGGCGCTGGCCGCCATATCGAGCAAGTATGACGAGTACGACAACACGGCCCGCTACGTCGGGCACTCGTCGATCCGGCTGGCGGGGGCCTGGTCACAGTCCGCGGTTGATCGCTATGTCGAGCTGGTCAGGAACGGCAAGGGCAAGATTTCCCCGCATGGCCTGGAGATGGCGGAGGACCCGCGGGCTGTCGATGCGCTGATCGAGGCCGTCGGCAAGGCCAGCGGCGATCGGCTGTGCTTCGCGCTTCAGGCGCTCGGGCGGAACGGCGACCCGCGGTCAATCCCCGCCCTCGTCGCCCTGTTGGACCACAAGGAGCCGTGGGTGCAGTACGAGGCGATGCGGGCGCTCCGCTGGCGGTGGCATTGGACCCGCCCGGACGTGCAGGCGGCGCTGAAGAGACACCCGATCTTCAAGTCGCTCGTGGGGCCGCAGCCGAGTCTGAAAGACCAGCCGGAGAACACCTGGGTGCTGCGGCACTACCCGGTCGATTTCGACGACTATCGCGCGGTGAACACGAGCTACGAAGCCGGCATGACCTTCGACGAGTCCACCGGCAAAGCGGTCAAGGTGAACGCCCATGGCCAGCGGTGCGACACGCCGCAGCTTGCCGAGACGTGGCTGTACGACCCGAAGACGAACACATGGGCCGAGACGAAATCGCCGGTCCAGCCGTTCGGCATGTGCGGCACGTGGGACTTGGCCTACGACCGGGAGTATCGGAAGATCGTCTACCTGGAAGCGGAGGGCGGGCATCACGGCTGGCAGATGGAGCGGGCGCGGGCGCTGCGCGGCAGCGTGCCCTGGGTCTACGACGGGCAGAAGGACGCCTGGACGCCGATGAACCCGCTGCACATGGCGAACCAGCAGAACCAGCCGGGCCTGCGCGGCTTCGGGCCGATGGTCTACATCGACAGCACGCTGAAAGTCTTCCTGCACGGCAGTGCGTGGGGCGGCAATAACCCGAAGGAAACCGCGGGCCGAAGCTGGACCTATGACACCTACAGCAACATGTGGCAGATGTTGCCGGAATCGCCTGGCGGCCCGGGCAATTCGACCGCGCACGGGATGTGCTACCTGCGGAACATCGACAGGGTGCTTATGGTGCAGGGCGGTAAGACCTGGTTGTTCGATCCAAAGGCCGAGAAGTGGTCGAATGCCGAGGCGAAGGATACGCCAAAGATTGGCCTGCCGATCGTCTATGACCCCGAGAGTGGGACGGCCTTGTCGTTTGCGGCGGAGAGCAACGGCACTCACATTTGGCGGTACGATCCGAAAGCGAACGCCTGGAGCAAGGTCAACTCCCCGGTGGATGTTTCGCCACATCACGACTCGGTGGACTGCGTCTATGACCCGACGAACAACGTATTCATCATGGACGGCGGCCACGTGAACTGGAACACCGACCATATCGCGGTGCGAGAGGTGTGGACATACAAGGCAACGCCCGGCGCGACGGGGCTTGCCCGTACGTTCAGGTATTCGCACTCATCCCCAGGCATTCCGAGCGATGTTGTCGCGTCAGTTCGAAGAGATGGGAGTGTCGATGTGAGTTGGACCAACGACTCTGACTTTGGCATTTTCGATGTGTATGCCGCGACGGTGGAGGTCGGGACAAAGATGCACCATCGCGAGGTCTTCAAGAAGGTCGGCGAGTTCGTGAAGCTGAACAAGGAGCCGGTCAAGGCAAAGAGCTTTGCGGACACGCGGAAGCTTGCTGAGGCGAACGGACTATTCAGCCACGAGATCAGGGCGTACTACGTCAAGGAACTGACCGTCAGCACTCGTTCTATCCCTGAGGGAAAGGTGTATGAGTCCGGCCCGTCAGCCACCGTACTCACGCTCACGTCGTCCACGCCGCGGGTGTCGGCCGTCGAGCAGCCGGACGGGACGACGCTGGTCAAGTGGGACGCCAACCCCGAGAAAGACATCCGCGGCTACGCGGTGTATCGCATGGACGAGTTCCGCACGACGCTGGCCGTCCGGCTGAACCCCGTGCCGGTCGTCGGCACGCAATACGTCGATCGCTGCGAATCGCCGCGGGCGGAGCGGCGGCGATACTACGTCGTCGCGGTCGACGCCCTGAACCAGGAAGGCATCCCCTCGACCGGGGCGTGGGCGTTCGGCCGGCCGTAGAGGCCGGTTTGCAGCCTGCTGCCAGCACCCCTGCTACGGGTGGCACTGGTGGCTTGCCCACCAGTGTGCCCTACGGAGCACTGGCAGACAAGCTGCCAGTGCCACCCAAACTCACACGTTCGAGCAGGACTACTATATAGAGGCGGCGGTCGGCGGTGTCGCCGGCGGCCGCGTCTGGTTTTTGCGCGTGGTTCTCTCGGGAGATTCGTCATGAAACTGATCGTGCTTGCGTGGCTGCTGGCGGCGGTGGCGGGATCGGCCTCGGCCTGGGCCGCGGACACGCCGCCGATGTGCCCGGTGACGACTCAGCCGGCGATGTGCCCGGCGACCCGGCCGGACGCGCCGCTCGTGCTGGGCTTCGCAATGAAATCGTTGTCCGGCGAAGACGTGCCGCTGGCGAGGTATTGCGGCAAGGTGGTGCTGATCGTGAACGTGGCCAGCCGATGCGGCTACACGCCGCAATACAAGGGGCTGGAGGAACTGCACGAGACCTACGGCCCGAGGGGCCTGGCGGTGCTGGGAATGCCGTGCAACCAGTTCGGCGGGCAGGAGCCCGGCACCAGCGAGCAGATACAACAGTTCTGCCAGAGCAAATACAGCGTCAAGTTTGACATGTTCGGCAAGATCGACGTCAACGGCGACAAGGCGGCCCCGCTGTATCGCTACCTGACCGGCCCGGATCTGCCGGTCGCCGACAAGGGGCCGGTGAAGTGGAACTTCGAGAAGTTTCTGGTCAGCCGGGATGGGCGCGTGATCGCCCGGTATCGGTCAGCCGTCAAGCCGGAGCAGATCGCCCAGGACATCGAGGCGGCGCTGGGGAAATAGGAGCCGGCGTGGGTCTGGTCCGCGCTGATCGCGCAAACTAAAAGGGAGATCCGATTTGTTCGGACCTCCCTCGTGAGTCGAATGGCCAGGACCGGGGTTGAACCGGTGACCCCCGCGTTTTCAGCACGGTGCTCTACCAACTGAGCTACCTGGCCAGCCTCAGAACCACATCGTAATGGCTCTTGGCGTTGTGTTCAAGTCCTTCTCACTCTTCCGCCGCCTGCTCCTTGTCCTTCTGTTGAACGGCCTGGTAGTGCAGGCGGAGGAGAATGTTGAACCACGTGTTGTTGAATTTCGTCCGGGCGTCGAGTTGAAGCACTTCCTGAACTCCGGGGGCCCGGAACTCCAAGTCGCGCGTCGTCGCCGGCACCACGTCGGTCAGTTGCAGCAGGGCCAGCACGTCGACGACCGGGTCGTTCACAATCGTC
>JAQTVL010000592.1 GCA_028706835.1 Phycisphaerae bacterium
GCATCCCCGACAGGTCCGCGACGCCGAGGCCGTTCAGCGCCGCACTTGCGCGCGTCGAACTTGCTGTCAGACCCACCGCCCGTCCGGCGGGAACGAATCGACCAGAAGCCAGATGTCGCACCGGGCTCGGCGACCCCACCTGCCAGAGTTGCCCGGCGGCGTCGAAACCGGCGACGCGATCGCCGTCGGTCAGCACGACGATCCGCCCCGGGCCAGAGGCAAAGTCGCCAACCGTCGCATCGATGACGTGGTGCGGCCAGGTCCACAGCACCCGCCCGGCGTGGTCGAGCGCGACGTTGCCGTTAATCACCTCGTCGACGCCGTCGAGGTCGCAGAGCAGCGTCGGCGAAAGCGGGGCAACGTGGTTGAGGCTCACGTGCCAAAGCGTCTGGAACTTCTCGGTGATCGCAAGCAGGTTCGGCCCGCTGACCAGCAGCAGGTCGCGCCGCCCTGCCCCGCGGAGATTGGCCAGGAACAGCCGGGCCGCAGCCGGCCGGGGTTGCGCGTCCGGCTGGGTCGCCGGCATGGCCGCCATGCGATCGCCGAAATACGCTTCGCCGTCGAGTGTGCGGAACTGCTCGCTGCGGCGGACGACGTTGCCCGCGGCGTCGGCCACGACGATCCGCCCGGCCCGGTCGACGTAGACGATCTCCGCCCGGCCGTCGCCGTCGAGGTCGGGCAGATTGCCCGGCGGGAAGAGCACCGGCCGCTCGTCGCCGGGCAGCGGGCGCGACCAGATCATCTGGCCGTCGTGGCCGTAGAGCGTCAGGCGAACCTGGAGCGCGCCGACCGCGTCGGCAATCAGGTAGTCGAGTTTCCCGTCGCCGTCGACATCGCCAAGGTGTAACTCGCCGGCGGCAACAATCGGCACGGTATGGATAGGTTCGCGGTACGGCGCAACCGGCCGAAGGGCCGGCGCCGGCTTCGGGCGCGGCACCTTCCAGCCCGGCCCGTCGAACACGTTGCCGCCGAGTCGCGGCGGGCGGTAGTCCGCGGAAACCCGCAGGAACGCCTCGGCCATGGACTTTGCGCCAGCCAACTCAGCCACCGGGTTCGCAGCCACTTGGTGCAGGGCGGTCAGCGCGTGACTGTCCTCCAGCCCGAGCGGCCGGTTCGCCAGCAGGTTGACGATCGACTCGACCTGCACAGCCAGCACCGCGGGGCGGCGTTCCGCCATGCAACTCGTGCCGAGGCTGTCGAGCATCCGCTGTGCAGCCGCGGCGTCTTTGCGGACGCCCGCCCGGCCGGCAGCCATCGAGGCCGCCAGGGCGATTCGCTCGTTCGCGTCCGACAGCCGCTCTATCGCCGCCTGGGGCGCCGCCTCGAAGCTTCGCACCAGCCGAACGTGCAGCACGCCGTCATTCGCGGCCGTGGCGTCCGCCTGTTGCACCGCAATCTGCGGCGGCACCGGGGCCAGATCATTGCCGCACCCGATAATCATCACAACAGCAAGCACCGTCAGACTACGGCCGATCATGCAACACCTCCTGCTCCCTTGCTCATCGGCCGAACCCGCCCGCGGGCTTCAGGCCAACGTCGCCAGAGGGTGCAAGAAGATTCCGTGGCAGCATCCGAAGTCCGTCTTTTTGTGGAGTGCGGTAGCGCAGCTACCGCTTTTGCTCGGCGCCGAGGCGTGACGACTCCGCACAGCGGTAGCTGCGCTACCGCACTCCACAAACGACGAAGACTTCAGGTCGTCACCAAATCTGGCCGCACCCGTCGCCAGGTAAGCTGGATTACGCGATTCAAAATCGCCTGGAGGTGGCGTAGAATAGCCGGCTGGCAATCGCCTCATCGCGACAAAGGAGCAGGACATGACCGACCGAGCCGTGCGGTTCGCCGCCAGGATCATCGCCATAGGGCTGCTGGGCGTGGCGTGGACCATCGGGACGCTCGCGCTGGTGCTGGTGCAGCAGGCGGCCGAGCCCAGTTGGCGGCAGCGTGCGACCGCCTACGCCGGCCTGCTGCCTGTGGGCGTTCTGCTGCTCTACGTGGTCCTGACGGACCTCGCGGATTGGCGTATCAGCCGAAAGCCGGTCGTGCTGGATGCCGATGACGAATAGCAGTTGAGACTACCGCCAATCGAGGATCGCCATGAGCAATTCCGGAATGATCGCCGCGATGGGCAGCGTGGCCGCCGCCATCTTCTTCATCGCCGCCGTGCTGTGCGGCTTGGCCCCGGCGTCGCGCACCAGCAGAATCATGTTCGTCGTCGCGCTGATCCTGTGCGCGGTCTACCTGTTCGTCAGCCTGTTCTGGGGCGTGCGGGCGACCAGCCTGGAGAGTTTCCAGGCGAAGAAGGGCGACCAGTAAGCCGTTGGGCTGGGAGTTCGGCTGGGGGATCACATCCGGTGGTCGGTCATCTCCGATTCCTGCCGCTGTAGCATCGCGTACAGGTCCGACGCCGTCGGCGCCGCCAGAAGGCGCAGCCGGAACGGCTCGATCGTCATCAGCCGGCTGATCCGCGCCAGCGCCTGGATGTGCGGGCCGGTCTGGTCGAGCGGGCTGGCCAGCAGCACCATCAGCGTCACCGGCTTGCCGTCGACCGAGTCAAAATAGATCGGCTGGGCGGGCTTGCCAACCGCCATGACAAGCTGATCGACGGCGGCCGTCTTGCCGTGGGGGATGGCCAGCCCGTTGCCGATGCCGGTGGAGCGAGTGGCCTCGCGTTCCATGACGGCCGACAGGAGTTTGCCGCGGTCCTTCGTCTTGCCGCAGTCAGCGAGCACGGCCACCAGTTCCTCGATGGCGGACCGCTTGTCGGTCGCCTTCATCGGAACGATGACGCACGCGGGGTCGAGGATTTCCGTCAATTGCACGGCCAGTTCTCCAGTCCGCCAGAGGTTCAACTACTCTACAACCCGGCGCGAGCCTATTCAAGGAAATGACGCGATTTCGCAGCGCGTTACAGCCCGAGTTTCCGGCGGACCTGCTCGGCCGACAGGCCCGCGATGCGGATCGTCTTGAACGGCGTCCCGCCGCCGGCGTGGAGGGTCACGTCGCGGGTCGGAACGCCCAGCGTCTCGGCCAGCAGTTCGCAGACGGCCTTGTTCGCCTTGCCGGCCTCCGGCGGGGCCGATACCGCCAGCTTGAGCATGTCGCCGTGCAGCCCCACCACCCGCTGCCGCGACGCGCCGGGCCCGACCTTAACTGCCAGCAGCAC
>JAQTVL010000593.1 GCA_028706835.1 Phycisphaerae bacterium
CGGGTTGACACCGGCCGGGATCTTGTACGTCAGCACGTAGACCGCGCCGGTCTTGCGGTCCACCGCCACCTGGTCGGGGGCATCGATGGCGATCTTGCCCGCCCACTTGCCCTCGCGGTCGAAGATCGCCACGCGGTTGTTGCCATAGTCGCAGACATAGAGCCGGCCTTCGGCGTCGGTGTCCAGGCCTCGCGGCTGGTTGAAGTGCGTCTCGTCGGCGCCCGCCTTATACAACTCGCCGATGAACGGCTTGGGGGCGTCCTTGTCGTCCCACCCGAACCGATAGACCACGTGCTGCACCGGCGTGCTGAGGTCCTCGCCGTAGCCGGACTCCTTCTGCTGGCCGGCGGAGTAGATCAGTTTCTCGTCGGGCGAGACGGCCAGCCAGCACAGCCCGGCGACGCGGCGCTCCGCGTTGGTGATCGGCCCGAGGTAGCTCTCGGTGGGCGTGCCACCGTCGGTGTCGACGATCAGCACGTGCTGGGCCAGCCGCTGCCCGGAGTTGTGCGTCCGCGTTGGGTTGACCAGCAGGATTCGCCCCTTCGACGTGATCGGCATGCTCTGTGGCCGCAAGCCGGTGCTCTCCGGATACAGGTCGCGGAACGCTGACATGCCGATTGCGGGCAGCCACCGGCCGTCCGCCAGTTTCACGCGCGGCAGGCCTTTCAGTCGGTCGGCTGGCAGGTCGGCGGGGTAGGGCATGATGGTCTTGACGTACTTGCCGTCGCGGGAATACGCCTGGAGCAGGAACGTGGACTTCGTCTGCGCGTGCTCGGAGAGCACGTAGAGCAGGCCGTCCGGCCCGACCCGCGCCGCCCGCGGCGACCAGCCGAGGCCCGGCTCGGCGAACAGCACCTTGCCGAACTTCGCCTGTGTGCCCAGCCGGACGCGGACCTTGGCTGCGCCGTCAACCGGCTTGCCCAGGTCGTCCTTGCCGTCCCATGCGAGTTCCTGCGACAGGCCTGGCTTGAGCGGTTGGGGCGGGGCGATCTTGTCCCCCTCGCCCAGCGCGCCGGCCGCCAGGTGTCGGACGACGGCGCCGTTCGCATCCACGACGGCCACCTCCACGTCGGTCGGCGTGGAGACGGCGAAGGCGATCGTGACCGTGTCGCCGGCCTTCCTGGCCGTCGGCTTGGCGGTGAACGTCGGCTCAGCCGCCGCGGCGGCAACGGTGAGGACGGTGTACAGCAGGGCAGTCAGAACGTGACGCATCATGTGAGCCTCCAATGTCATCTGCCTGGGAACCTCAACCGCGCGGCTGGTCACCGCACACGATATTGTCGAACCGGACACGAGGCTTGTCCAATGAGTTCCGTCCAACGATTTTGGGGTCGGGGGTGGCAAGATTCGGTGGTAAGAGTAGTTCTTCGCTGTTTGTGGAGTGCGGTAGCGCAGCTACCGCTTTGGAAGGCAGTCGCGACGTGGCACAACCCAAAGCGGTAGTTGCGCTACCGCACTCCACAAAAGGACGGATTGGCAAGCATGCCACCGACTCTTGCCGCACCCCTTCAGGTCCGTGCCGCGGGGATGGCCTCAGACGCCGGCTGACAAACGAAGAGGTCCGCGCTCCGCACAGGCGGAACGCGGACCTCTGGTGTTGTGGCACTACCATCGCACGTGCGGCTATGGCTGGTCCGGAGGCAGCGGGGCGGCCGGGCCACAGGTGCATGGTGTACTCACGTGTCAGCCGGCCAGCAACGCGAACAACTTGAGGGCCTCCTTCGGCACCGACACCTGAATCCGCAGCGTCCGGTCCTTTCCGGCGACCGAAAACGTTACGGGCGGCACGTTCGCCGGCGGCGCGAATTTCGCCAGTTCCCCCGCGACCTCCGGTTCCGTCGCCGCCGCTCCCGCTTTCTGGGGCATGAGCAGGTTGGCGACGACCAGCGACCAGATTCCGCCGACATTCACATAGCACTCCATCGTCCGCTCGGGCAACATCTGGTCCTGAACCCTGGCGACCACCGGCGAATCGGCCAACGGTTTGTCGGCCTTGGCGGCGTCGACTGCGGCGGTCAGGCTGGCCGCGTTGCCGGCTGACAGCACGAGCTTGTTGCCGACGGTGGCGATGCGCAGGGTGGGGTTCTCGCCGACGATCATCGTCACGATGCCCATGACCGGTTGGGGCAATTTCTCCATCAACTTCGGATTGACGACGAACTTGGTGACCTTCAGTTCACCGAGTGTCTCGGCCTCAGCGGGGGCGAAGAGTTTCAGCCCCTCAGGCGCCGGCTTCTTGTCGTCGCCAGCCGGGGGCAACTTCACGCCGGCCTCCCGCTTTTCCAGGTCCACGAACACGGCCGGTCCGGCGGGTAGTTCCATCTCCGCCCAGGTCTGTTCGAGCAGTTTGCGGGCCTCAACGGCGTCGGTCACGTCGTAGACCAGGTTCACGCTCAGCGGCAGGCCCAGCTTCTCGCCTGCCTTCGTGCCGGCAACGGCGAAGTGCGAGTTCTTCACCGCCTTCGCCAGTTTCGTGCCGAGTTCCATGTTCTTGCGGAGCTTCCCAGCGTCCTGTCCAGCCAACTTCGCGAAACTGTCGGCGAACTTGCCGGCCCAGGCCAGCGCCGCGTCGCTGGTGGCGGTCCCGCCGCCGGCGAACAGCCAGGTGTCCGGCGCCAGGCCTCGGGTCAGGCCGCCGGCTACGTTCTTTATCGCCGCGATCGCCTTAGCCGCGTCGGTCCCGTCCCTGGCGGAGATCGCGATCGACAGCCCCACGCCCTTCTCGCCGAGCGTGCCGCCGAGGTCAACCGATTCGATGTCGCCCAGCAGGGCGGTCATCATCTCCGAGATGCCCTTGAGGGAATCGCCCGTGCCTGCCGCGACCTTGGGGTCCTCACCGCCCTCGGCCTTGGTGGTCGCCTTGGCCTGCTCGCCCAGGAGTTTCTTGAGGGCCTCCATCGCAACCGGCGCGTTCACATGGCAGAACACGTCAGTGGAGGCGAGCAGTTCCTTCTGCGCCGCCGTCAGTTTCGCGGAAAACACCGGAGCGTCAGCCGTCGCATCGTTCTTCAACGCCTTGACCGTCTCTGCCGCCGGGGCCAGTTTCACGAAGTTGCCGGCCTTGGCGATGAACGCCGCCTCGCGACCGCGGCCGAGCTTGTCGACGCCGTTCTCCTGCTTGACCTCGTTGGCCTTGCAGAATGCGGCGTAGTCCTTCACCG
>JAQTVL010000594.1 GCA_028706835.1 Phycisphaerae bacterium
CCTCTGCGAAATCTGCGTAATCTGCGGGGAAACCGCCAGCGCCCGGTCGTGGTACGTCCGGTCGATGATGTCGAAGCAGAACTCGCAGATCTTCGGGATGTTGCTGCGGAACGGCAACGCCCGCGCACCCGCCGGCATGATCTCGTCGGTCGATATGTTGTCGCCCACCTTCAGCAGCACCGGCAGCGTCAGCTCGTCCGGCAGCGGCTCGAAGCTCGGCAGCGACGCGATGTTCGGCCCCTTTTCCAGCTCGACCCGGATCGCCTCCTCCAGCGGCAGCGGCGGCGACAGCATCTCCGTGAACACGACCGGGTTGTCCGGGTCCGCCACCCGCGGATAAGGCTGCTTCAGCGTCCGCGGGTCGGTGATGACTCCGGTTAGCGCCGACGCCGCCGCGGTTTCCGGACTGACCAGGCACACCTTGTCCTCGCGCGTGCCGGACCGGCCCGGGAAGTTCCGCGGCACGGTCCGCAGGCTGATCTTGTCCGTCGCCGGCGCCTGCCCCATGCCGATGCACCCGCCGCAGCCGGCCTGGTGAATACGGGCGCCGCTCTCGATCAGCGACAGCAGCCGCCCGTCGCGAACCAGCGAGCCGAGAATCTGCCGCGATGCCGGGTTGATGTCGAACGAGACCCGCTCGTGGGTGTGCCGGCCTTTCACCATCTCGGCCACCACCGCGAAGTCGCGGTAGCCGGGGTTGGCCGACGAGCCGATGTAGGCCTGGTAAATCTCGGTCCCCGCGACCTCGCGCACCGGGCGGACGTTGTCCGGGCTGGACGGCATGGCGATCAGCGGCTCCACCTTGGCCAGGTCGATCTCGTCGTGCAGGTCGTACTCCGCTCCGGCGTCCGCCAGCAGTTCGACCCAGTCGCCCTCGCGGCCCTGGGCCCGCAGGAACCGCCGCACTTCGCCGTCGGACGGGAACACGCTGGTCGTCGCCCCGAGTTCCGCCCCCATGTTCGCAATCACGTGCCGGTCCATCGCCGACAGGCACGCCAGGCCCGGGCCGTAATACTCGATGATCCGCCCCACCCCGCCCTTCACGGTGTGCCGCCGCAGCATCTCCAGGATCACGTCCTTCGCGCTCACCCAGTCGGGCAGACTGCCGACGAGCTTGACGCCCCAGATCTTCGGCATCTTGAAGTGGAACGGCTGACCAGCCATCGCCAGCGCGACCTCCAACCCGCCCGCGCCGATCGCCAGCATCCCGATCGCACCCGCGCTCGGCGTGTGGCTGTCGCTGCCGAGCAGCGTCTTGCCAGGCCGGCCGAACCGCTCCTGATGCACCGGGTGCGACACGCCGTTGCCCGCGGGCGAGAACCACAGCCCGAATCTCCGGCAGGCGGACCGCAGGAACAGGTGGTCGTCGGGGTTCTTGCTGTCTTCCTGGAGCAGGTTATGGTCGACGTACTGCGCGGACACCTCCGTCTTGACGCGGTCCAGCCCCATCGCCTCCAGTTCGAGCATGACGAGCGTGCCGGTCGCGTCCTGGGTAAGCGTCTGGTCGATGCGAACGCCAATCTCCTTGCCCGGCGACATGTCGCCTTCGACCAAGTGGGACGCAATGAGTTTTCGGGCGACGGAGTTGGGCATGGGCTTTCCTCAACAAGTGACAGACTCGGAGAACTGTTTTCGACCGACTGGCCGGCCTCAGTTGCTTCGCCGAATCTGGTTCTCTTCTGACAGGTCAAACCGGGACAGGTTCTCCATCAGGCTCGTGAATTCCTCCTTGGTTGTCCGTCCGACGCCCTCCTCGGCCAAAGCCCAGTCGTCATCGATTCCCCTGATGAAAGCAAGATCATCAGGTACCGTGTAACCGTGGTCGATCCAGCAGTAATCGATGACGCGGATGAAGTCACGCGCCCGCGAGGGATCACACAGAAGAACCCGGTGCATATCGCCTAGCAGCGAGCGTACGGCGGCCAACGAATCTGCCCCGTGGCAAAGGGGCCGAAGCATTGATGCCACATCCTGAGGGGACTTCCCAGATGAAAGGCAAAGGTCGGCAAGTTGGTCGTCGTAGAGGTTGAGTTCCCCCAGTTTCGACTCTGCCCATTGGACAACGTCCGCACCGGAGACGATTCCCGCAATCAACTCGAGTCGCTTCAATTCCGCTTCTTGGGCGTACGGTTTAGGCATTCTTTCACCGCTCTTGAAATTGACCAGAGGCGTCTAGGGTTGACCGTTCTATACCTCGATCAGCATCCGCGACGGGTTCTCGATGTCGTCCTTGATGTGACGCAGGAACGCCACCGCTTCGCGCCCGTCCACGAGCCGGTGGTCGTAGGTCAGGGCGACGTACATCATCTGGCGGATGACGACCTGGCCGTCGCGGGCCACCGGGCGGTCCTGGATCGCGTGCATGCCCAGCACTCCGCTCTGCGGCGGATTGACGATCGGGGCCGACAGCAGCGACCCGAACACGCCGCCGTTGGAAATGGTGAACGTGCCCCCAGCCAGCTCGTCCAGCGCGATCTTGTTGCCCTTGGCCCGTTCCGTCAGGTCGGCGATGGCCCGTTCGATCTCGGCGAAGCTCAGCCGCTCCGCCCGGCGGAGCACCGGCACGACCAGCCCCTTGCCGCCGGACACGGCGATGCCGATGTCGTAGTAGTTGTGGTAGACGATGTTCTCGCCGCGAATCTCCGCGTTGAGCGCGGGCGCCTTCTTGAGCGCCTCGATCGTCGCCTTCACGAAGAACGACATCAGCCCGAGCTTGACGCCAAACCTCTGCTGGAACGGCTCCTGGTATTCCTTCCGCAGCGCCATCACCGCGGTCATGTCGATCTCGTTGTAGGTGGTGGTCAGCGCCGCCGCGTGCTGGGCCGCGACCAGCCGCTCGGCGATCCGCTTGCGAATCGGCGACATCGGCACGATTTCCTCGTCGCCGGCGGGGGCGGCAGGCAGCGACTGTTGCGAAGAGGCAAGCGGCAGCCGCGCGACGGGTTGCCGCAACGTCGCGGGCGTCTTCGTTTCCTTCTCTCCCCGTCTCCCCGTCTCCCCGTCTCCCCGTCTTTCCTCTCGCGGCGTCCCCGCGTCCCCGCGTCCCCGCGTCTCTTCTTTGTCACCCCCTCTCCCCCCCTCCCCGTCTCCCACTCCCTCTTCAATCTCCGCGATCGCTTCGTCCACCGCCGCCTTGTCGCCGGGCTGCTTGAGC
>JAQTVL010000056.1 GCA_028706835.1 Phycisphaerae bacterium
CTCTTCCGATCTTGTCGCACTTGTTGTGGGACACTCGCCCTCGGGTGTCGCATTTGTTGTAGGACACCCGCCCTCGGGTGTCAACCGCCCGCCGAAGGCGGGCGGAAGTTTCCGGCCGCTTCGCAGCCGGCCGGCACCCGAGGGCGGGTGCCCTACAAAGAAAAGTTGCCCTTGGGCGTCACGACGACGATTTCAGTTCCGCCGCCCCGCCACCTTCTTCGCCGTTTGTGGAGTGCGGTAGCGCAGCTACCGCTTTGGTTCCCCCGCGCAAGTCAGCAGCCCCTCCCCGCCCCGGCTGTCGCTTGCCGTTCGGCGCTTTTGTTCGGGCGCGCCCCCAAAAGGGGACATCCTTAATTTCCGCGACCAACGCTCAGGGTTCAAGCATCCGCGGCCCACGCGCGGAAATCAAGGAAGTCCCCCTTTCCCCTCAGTTCAACCTTCCCCGGCCCGGCTCACCGCCGCCCTCCCCCTCTCCCTCCTCGTCCTCCAGCCACGGCCGGACCGGCGGCGGGAACGTGAACGTGGCGCAGTCGGGGATGCGGCTCTCGATGCCCCGCAGCAACCGCTCCGCCGTCACCAGCAGGTCGATCACCCGGTCGCGGAGCGTCTCGTCCCAGTCGTAGATGATCTGGAGCGCCGCCTGCGTCCGCTGCAAACTCCGGCGGACCACCGCGGCGCTGCCGGCTGAGTCGTAGGCGTGCAGGTCGCGCATGTCCTCGTCGTCCTGCTCCGCCTCCGCCACGCCCTCCAACGCCCGGCGAAGTTTCACCGCGATCAGCATGTGGTCCCAGCAGATCATCTCGAACGCCCCGCGAACCCGGTTCAGCGAATCAGCCTCCCCCGACACGTCCATGAACCCCGCCCGCTGGTTCACGCCGTCCGCCTCGTCCCCGAACTGCGGACGCATCGCGTCCAGCAGGTCCCGGCAGCCGAGCATAAGCTTGTCCGCCTGCTTGATCAGCGGGCGGTCCTGGCGCTTCGGGCGCACCCGCCAGCTCCGGTCCGCCGCCCCTTCCTTCGCCAGATCGTCCAGGCTCACGCCCTCGCGCTTGGCGAAACGGGCCAGCAGCCGGTGGGCCTTGGCGAGGTTTCGGCCGACGTCCTTCATGGCGATGTCGAGCGAGGCGGGGTCCTCGCCGCGTCGCTCATGGCGGCGGCGGTCCTTCTCCGTGTCGTAGAAGACGCGGCAGACGCGGGTGTAGTCGCAATGCTCGCACCAGCGGTCACAGTAATTGTGTATCCCGTCGATGAACTCGTTCTTGGACATGGCGGCCCAGCCCGGTTGAGATGTGACGTGGACGTTTTCCGCAAGTATAAACCCGTCAGCGACGGCATGGGTAGCGAAAATCGAGGAGCGATAGCACTACCGTATTTGTTTGCCCCGGCAGGGGCAGTTGGAAATAGCCCAGCGATTTATCGCTGGGACATCGCCCTCCCCCGATGTCTTCCGGAGTCCCGTAGGGACGGTTGGACGCCCGGGCCACGAGTGCGCCGTTCAGCCGTCCCTACGGGACAGATAACGGTCAACCGCAATGCGCTCGATCTTCCACGAACGCCGACCCTACCCCGCCCGCAACTCCCCCGCGTATCTGTCCAGCAACCCCGCGATCTCGTCCGGCGTTTCCAGCAGCAACTCCACCCGGAACCGCCGCACGCCCGCCGCCGACAGCGATGCGATCTGGCGCTGCCACGAGCGTTCCTTCCCGAAGAACACCGAGTTTCGACACCCCCCGTCGCACAGCACCGGAAGTTCCATCCCCATCCGGTCCCGAAGGCGGACCGCCCCGAGCGCATATCGTCGACACGGTTGGTCGCACCAAAGCCCAGGGACTGCCGTCCCTGGGCCCTTGTCTTTCTCTTTTTCTTTCTCTTTCCGCGCCCCCCCGGTCAGGTTCCCCGCGAATAGGCAGTGTTGCGTGTGGAACATCACCGGGTGCTGATGCACGACCACTTCCCACCACCCGCCCGGCACGTACGCAAACATCGCCGCCACCCGATCCGGCGTCAACTCGAACGCAGGCGCGAGGCAGGCGAAACCCCCGTTCACCAGCCACGCCGCCGTCAACTCATTGGCGACATTCAGCGGCTTCCCGCCGACCAGCGGCACGCCCGGCAGCCGGCCGCGCAGGAACGCAAGCGACGACAGGTTCCGCACCAGCACAACCCCAGGCTGCGCAGCCACGATCTGCTCGAGCAGTTCATCCTCGCCGGGCCGGATGATGCGGGGAGTAGCAATACCTACGGGGACGTTTGTAGCGTGCCCGGCCCGGCTTGCCGGGACGGCGTCACTACAAACGGATGCCGCCGGCCCCGCTCCAAAATCGCAGTACACCCCCGCCAGCGGGCCCTGCCACGCCAGCACCGCGTTCAACTGCTCCGGCGTGCGAACCAGCACGGTGATCCCGGCGGGCACATCGGGCGGCGGCGGGATCGACGCACTGCGCAGCGTCGCCAGTGCGTCCGCGTCGGCGATCGCGTGCCGGCTCGCCTGGCGGCGAAGTTCCAGCAGCCCCTCGATCGCCCGGCGGCGCAAATCGTTCAGCACGCTCTTGGGCACCATCACGCCGGCCTCCGCGCCTGGACTGCCCCCAAGCGGGACAAGCTCGATCTCACCCGCCTCGAACGGCGTGTTGCCCAGCCGGCTGAACGGCTCTCGCAACTGCTCCACCGACAGCGGATGCTTGATCGCCCGCTGCATCGGCTGATCGGTCTGCACCGTGGCGGTTCGCCCAGCCGAATCCGTCACGGCCAGGCGGAGCGGCTGATCGACCGCCGCCTCGACGCGAACGCGGATCGGCTCGCGGCGGACGATGATGTCGCGGGCAAACGTGGCTTCGAGCTCGCGGCGGAGTTGCGGGTCGTCGGTCTTGAACACCGGCGTGCCGACCGCGATTTCGTTGAGGCGAAGCGCGTCGCGGGCGAAGTGGAGCTCGACCCGCCGCGGGCGGCGTTCGGGGGAGTCGGAACGTTGCGGGGCGTCTGGACGCCCAACGCGCCGACCTTCGGTCGTGCGGCTAAACGAAGACTCCCCGCGTCCGCCTCTTCGCTCCCCCTCTCCCCGCCTCCCCGTCTCCCCGTCTGCCTTCTCTTCCAGCACCGCGTAAATCCGCCCGCCCTGCTCTTCCGACTCCGGCAGGCCCTGGTCGAACACAACGCCGTCGCCCGGACGCAACTCGATGTCCGCCTCCGCCAGGTCGACCAGCACCCCCAGCGCAGTCCGCCCCGCCACCGCGCCGACCAGCCGGCCACGGTTTTTGCCGAACTGCCCCGCCACCAGGCCCCGGTGATCGTCGCCGTCGAGGAACCCGCGCGTCCAGCCGCGCGAAAACGTCTGCGTCAACGCCCGCCGGTGCTTCGCGGACAACTCAAACGGCTGGCCGACCAGCGCCGCATCCAGCGCGGCACGGTAGGCAGCCGTGGCAGCCGCGACGTAGGTTGCGTCCTTCAGCCGGCCCTCGATCTTCAGACCGGCCACGCCGAGGGCGACCAGATCAGCCACGCGGTCGTAGCCGGCCAGGTCGCGCGGGCTGAGCAGGAATCGCCGGCCGCCCAGGTCCACCTTCGCGCCATCGACGATCAACTCGTACGGCAGCCGGCAGGCCTGGGCGCACTGGCCGCGGTTGCCCGACCGCCCGAACAGCGTTTCGCTGGCGAGGCACTGGCCGCTGTAGGAGATGCACAGCGCGCCGTGAACGAAGACTTCAAGCTCCACGTCGCACTGGCGGCGAAGTTCGCGAATCGCGTCGAGTGACAACTCGCGCGGCAGGATCACCCGCCGCACCCCGAGCGAACGGGCCAACTCGATCGCCCGCGCCTGCGACAGCGTCATCTGCGTCGAGGCGTGGATCGGCAGCGTGGGGGCCGCCGCGTGAATCAGCCGGGCCAGGCCGAGGTCCTGCACGATCACCGCGTCGGCGCCGCTGCGGGCGATGGCCTCGGCGTAGACGCCCGCGTCGTTCAGTTCGTCCGGGAAGATCAGCGTGTTGAACGTGACGTAGGCCCGCACGTTGTGGCCGTGGAGGAAATCGACGACGCGATCGAGTTCGTCGGGCGTGAAGTTGGCGGCCCGCTGGCGGGCGTTGAATCGCGGCAGGCCGAGATACACCGCGTCGGCCCCGTTGGCGACCGCCGCCCGGAGCGAGTCCCAGTCCCCCGCCGGCGCGAGCAGTTCGGTTTGACGCTCGGCCATCACGGCGGGCCTCGCCTCCGCTCACCAGTAGATGAATCGCTGCAACCGGACGCGGTCGCGGGCGGGCAGTTCGCGGACGTCGGGGATGATGAAGCGGTTCTCGAAGGTGTCCAGCAGCACCTTGCCCCCCTCGCCGTAGTCCTGGGCCCGGTCCACCTGCCAGGCCATCGTGAACTGCTCCCGGCCGCGCTCGGTCTCGACTTCGAAGAACAGCAGCCCGAACTTGAACGTGATCTTGACGATCCGCTTGATCCGCTGCTCGTAGTAGTGCTTGGCCAGGCTCTCGCGGATCAGCCCCTGGGCCGCCGCGTCGAAGACGTTCAGGTCCTCGATCAGGCCGATCTCCTTGTTCTTGCCGTCGCTGCCGTGGTAGCGCAGGCAGATGAACCGGTCCGGCTGGCTGACCGGGAACGCCAGCGACGCGAACACGCCGCGGTAGATCTGGTCGCCCATGACCGTGCAGTGCAGCAGGCTGTAGGTGCCCTCGAAAATCTGGCAGTTGGCCGGCGTAAGCCGCCGCGGCCCGGTCGCCGACAGGCGCGCCATCGTCTCGCGCGTGACCACGGGCGGCGGCGTTTGGGATGGTTCTTTCTCGCTCACTGCTCGATCCTCGTCAATTCCGTCTGGATGCGAACGAGCTTGGCGTACACGCCGCCGTCGATCTTCATCAGCTCGTCGTGGCTGCCCTGCTCCACGATCGCCCCGTTGTCGAGCACCAATATCTTGTCCGCCCCGCGAAGCGTGCTCAGCCGGTGGGCGATGGCGATCGTGGTGCGGCCCTTGCACAACTGGCCCAACGCCTGCTGAATCTGCTGCTCGGCCTCGGTGTCCACGCTGCTGGTCGCCTCGTCGAGGATCAGGATCGTCGGGTCGCACAGCAGCGCCCGGGCGATGGACACGCGCTGCCGCTCGCCGCCGCTGATGCCCGCCCCGCGCTCGCCCAGACGCGTGTCGTACGCGGCCGGCAGCCGGACGATGAACTCGTGGGCATACGCAGCCTTGGCCGCGTCCATGATCGCCGTCGGCGGCGCGCCCGGCCGGCCGTAGGCGATGTTCGCCGCGATCGACGAGCGGAACAGGAACGGCTCCTGGAGCACCAGGCCGACGCCGCGGCGGATGTCGGCCCGGCGGAGCTTCCGCACGTCGACGCCGTCGATCATGATCTCGCCCTGCTGCACGTCGTAGAACCGGCAGAGCAGGTTCATCAGCGTCGTCTTGCCCGACCCGCTCTTGCCCACGATGCCGATCATCTGCCCCGGCTCGATCTTGAAGCTGATGTCCTTGATGACCGGGTCGTACGGGTCGTAGCCGAACGTGACGTTGCGGAACTCGACGCCGCCGGCCATCCGCGGCAGCGGCACCGGCTTGGCGGCGTCGCCGATGCCCGGCTCGACGTCGAGAATCTCGAAGACGCGCTGGCAGCTCGACAGGAACCCCGTCACCCAGTTGCTGAACATGGTCAGTTGCTGGATCGGGCCGTAGAACATCCCGATCAGCGACAGGAACGTGATCAGGTCGCCGAGCTTCATCGTCTCGCCCAGCACCTGCCGACCGCCCGCATACCACACGATCAGCCCGCCCAGCCCGAACACGTAGCCCATGATCGGATTGAACGTCGCCATCGACATGTCCAGCCCGCGGCGGCTGTCGCGCAGGTCGCTGGCCATCGTGCTGAACCGGTCGCGCTCCCGCTCCTCCTGGGCGAACGCCTTGACCAGACGAATGCCCGAGAGCAGCCCGTTGAGCAGCGCCGCCAGCTTGCTCTGCCCGTCCCACACGCGGAAGTAGCGCGGGTAGACGTAGCTCCAGAAGAACATCGTGCCCACCACCACCAGCGGGATGGGGATCATCACCAGCAACGCCAGCCGCCAGTTCAGGTAGAACAGCACCGCCCCGATGCCGATGATCTTCAACAGGTTGACCAGGAACCCCTGGGCGATCTGGTTGACCGCGCCGTGGAAATACTCCACGTCCCACAGCACCCGGCTCATCAGGCTGCCGACGCTCGTCCGGTCGTAGAAGTCGACCGAGATGTCCATCAGCTTTTCCTGGAGCTGGCGGCGAAGGTCGAACGTCACCCGCGTGCCGATCGCCGTGCTCGTCCTGCCGATCAGCACGTTCAGGAACGCGCCCGAGAACTGCGCCAGGGCGATCGCCGCCACCAGCCAGATCAGCCACCCGCCGTGCTGCATCGGCACCAGCACCTGGTTGACCAGCACCTTGCCCAGCAAAATGGGCGGCACGAACTCCAGGCCGACCACCGTGAGCATCATCACCATCAGGACCACCAGCCGGCCGCGGTAGCGCTTCAGCAGCCCGTAGGCCCGGGCCAGCAGCCCGCCCTCCTGGGCGCAGCGCGGACACGCAGCCCGCCGGCCGGGCAGCGGCAGCGAGCAGACCGGGCAAAGCCGGCTGTCAGGCTCCGTGAGCGCCCCGCGGACGAACGGGCGCTCCTTGCGGCGGTTCTCCAGTTGCGTGGCGATGCGGTCGAACTGCTCCCGCCGGGCGTTCGAGAACCGCACCAGGTCCAGGAACAGCCCCTGCACCTTGACCTGGAAGAACGCCGAGCCGACCGCCGAGAACGTACGGAACCGCTCGGCACTCTTGACGTAGATCGGGCCGATCACCTGCTCGTCCGTCGCCGCCGACGGCGTGATTGCGAACAGCCGGTCAGCCGTGCCGATCAGGAACGAACTGCACGTTGCGCCGTCGAGGTTGAGGTCCGCCTCGGCGGCGAACTCGATTTCCGCGGGTTGAATGTTCAGCCTGGCCAGGTAAGGCTGAACGGGCTGCGGAGCGTTGCCGATGAGGATTTCAGTGGAAGCGATCATGGACGTTGTCAGACTTGCACGGATCAGGTAACAGCCCTCGGGTCGCAGCCGGCGCGATCCGAACGCGGCGGCGACGCTGCCGTGCCCCTACATCGGGCCGGCGCACAGCTTTCGTACCATACCGTTATTCGCCCGCGTCTACAAGCGGACTTGCATCTTTTTTTCGGACTCCCCAGCCGAATCTTGCCGCGAGCACGATCCCGGCGTAATCTGAGACACGCCGATTGGCGTAATGATAGGCGCGAATGTCCCCCGAAGCCGAAATCCTGGATCGCCGCATCCTCGCGTTCATCGCGTCCGCCGGCGCGAGCGAGCCGTTTGACGCGCTGGCCGCCGATCTGTTCGCGTTCCAGGTCGCCAACAACCGCGTCTACCGCGCCTACTGCGAAGGCTTGGACACGCGCGACATCGACACCTGGCGCGACATCCCAGCCGTCTGGCCGGTCTCCTGGCGAATGACGGAGCTTTGCTCGTTCGACCCGGCCGACGCCGTTGCGACGTTCCTGTCCAGCGGCACGACCGCCGGCCCCGGCCGCGACGACGCGGGCACGCAGGGCCGAAGCCGCCACCTCTTCGACACGCTTGACCTCTACCGGGCCGCGCTGGCGGGGCCGTTCGCCGAGGCGATGGCGCCGGAACCGGACCGCCGCTTTCCCGTCCTCGTCCTCATGCCCTCGCCCGACGAGCAGCCGGACTCGTCGCTTGGTTTCATGATGGGCGAGGCAATCGCGCGGTTTGGCCTGCCGGAGGCGTCGGGGTTCTTCTCGCTCGACGGGCGATTGCTGCCCGAACGCTTCGCGCTCGCCGTCGAGCGGACGAGCGCCATAGGCCAACCATTGCTGCTCGCATCGACGGCCTTTGGCTGGGTGACGCTGCTGGACTGGTTGGGTGAACGGCGGCTGCCGCTGCCCGCCGGCAGCCGCATCATGGAGACCGGCGGCTACAAGGGCCGGACACGCGAATGGTCGCGAGCGGACCTGTATGCCGCCTTGTCGCAGTCCTTCGCCGTCCGCGAGAACGCGATTGTCAGCGAATACGGCATGTGCGAACTGTCCAGTCAGTTCTACGGCATGCCCGGCCCATCTGAAGGTCCGCGCTTTTCTGGCCCCCCCTGGACTCGCGTCCTCGCAATTGATCCCGAAACGCAGCAACCGGTACCCCCCGGCGAGCCCAGCCTGCTTCGAGTCATCGACCTGGCCAACCGCGGCTCGTGCATCGCCGTGCAGACCGAAGACCTGGTGGTAGTCCACGACGAACAGACGTTCGAGTTGCTCGGCCGGGCGCCCTCCGCGCCGCCGAAGGGCTGCTCGCTGACGGCAGAGGATTTGCATCTGTCCAGTCCGGAGGCGCGATGACCAGTCCGCTACGGACCAAACCTCGCGACATCGCCGCCGGCGCTCAGCGCGTTGCCGCGCGAGCTCGGCCCATCGCGTCCGCAAGCGAGGCGCTGGATATAGCCGACTTGCTGGCCGAGGTGGCGCATCGTTGGCTGGAGCCCGCCGACCCAATTCGGCGACGAGCGTTGGACAAACTGGAAACGTTCTCACGACAGATGTGGGCTGATGCCATCGACGCGATGTTCTCGCCGATCACGCGCGGCTCGCTGCGAACATTCGTCGAGACCGAACTGGCTGACATTTCGCTACGTCCGCCAAGAGTGATCGGGCATGTCCTTGCACGCAACGCGCCTGCGCCAGCGGTGCAGTCGATCTTCTGCGGCCTGCTCACCGGCTCGGGACAGATTGTCAAGGCCCCTTTATACGATCGCCGCTTTGCGGGTCTGCTTGTTGATTCGATCGCAGCCGTGTCGCCGCGACTGCGAAAGCGGATGAGGATCCTCTGCTGGCTCGGGAGTTTGGAGGAGTTGAACGCTGCTCTGGCGGTCGCATGCGACACGATCGTGGCATTCGGCCATGGCGAAACAATGGAGTCGTGGCGGCGAATCATCGCGAGTGCAAACCCGGCATGCCAGTTGGTCGCACACGGGCCTCGCACGTCAGTCGAGATCGTTGAACTGGCGGGCGAGACAAATCGCTGGACGGAGCTTGCCGAGCGAATTGCGTTCGACGTGGCCATGTACGAGCAGCAAGGGTGTCTGTCGCCGCAGCAGGTGTTTCTGTGTTGCGAGGAAGCAAGCGACGGGCACGACGTGTCGCGGTGCCGCGGCTTTGCCGCGGTGTTGGGAGACGCTCTCGAAGCGAAGGCGCGGCGGTGGCGGCCACCCGAACGCAGCATCTGGTCGCTCACCGCCATCCGGCGGGCGCGCGAGGCGCACCGCATGGGGCGAATCGCCGACCCGTCGCACGGCCCCTGGCTGCCGGACGAACTCTGCGGGCCGGCCAATCGGTTCGACTGGACGCTGCTATCAACCCTCGGCCCGTCGCCACAACTTGGCCCCGGCGGGCGCACCGTGTTCCTCACGCGAGTCGCTTCGGCAGCCGCGGCCGTCGAAGCCATCGAGCCGCTCGCCCCGTTCATCCAGGGGGTCGCCGTCGAGGCGCGGGATGCGACCGTCGCACAGATCCTCCGCGACCGCCTGCACATTCCCTACGTCTGCAAACCGGGCGAATTGCAGCGTCCGCCGTTCGGCTGGCGCAACGACGGCGTCCCGCCGCTGCGGAGCCTCTGCGAGCAGTCATGCAAGAAAACAGGCCCCCGTTTCCGGGAGCCTGGAGGCGACGAGTTGAATTCCTGCCGCGCCGGTCACTTCGGCCCAACCGGCGGCGGGGGCCCGATCGGCGCGCCGGTCGCAGGGTCGAACCGCATCGGGCCGGGCGGAAGCGCGGCCCCGCCGACACCGGCGGGCCCCGGCCCGGCGCCAGCCGGCTTCTTCGGCGTGCTCGGCGTGACGCCGGCGAAATTGATGTGATAGGACAGCCGTTCGAGGCCGCTCCGCAGGCCGCCCTTTTCCGTCAGAAGCCCCTTGATCAGCCGATACATCGCATCGTCCGGGTTCCGCAGCGGCACCTTGATGGCGACGGCTTCACCGTTGACCTTGGGGTGCGTCATCCCGCCGGCCTGATCGGCTGGCAGGGCGTAGCGCAGCAGCAGGCTGTCGTCCGCCTGATCGCGATCGAGCAGACGCACGCCCTTGGCGGTGGTGTACTCGCTGACGACGTAGAAGTTGGTGTAGATGGCCTGAATATCCTGCCCGAAGTTGGTGATGACGTGCCACGGGGCCTTTGCATTGCCGCCATGGCAACTGGTTGAACCGCAGGTGTTCACCATCCATGGGTTGATCCGCTGCTTCCACAGCACCATCGCCGGCGGGTCCTTCGAAACAGTGACATCGCCAGCCAATGTCCAGTAATCGTCCTTGCTGATGTTATCCATGATCACACCCACCTGCTCGTGCGTGGGCCGGCCATAGAATCTGTCTCTCTCTGGCTTCCCGCCAAATTTTTCCGGCTTGTCCGCCTGGAGCCGCGCCCAGTACTTGTCCACCGCCTTGGGCGGGACGAACGCGATGCCGAGGTTGGCCCCGAGCGGCATTTCGATCAGCCGAATGATCATGACGTCCTTCATCGTCAGCTTGCTGGTGTCCGATGCGGTCGTCACGGGCGGGTTGACCGGGTTGACGGGCGGATTCACCGGCGGCGTGACCGTCACCGGGTTCTTCTTCCACTCGTTGTAGCGCCGCAGCAGGATCTTGGCGCCGGCGTGGTTCGGGTTGATCGCCAGAACCGCCGTGGCGGCATCGCCCATCTGCTCGTTCAGCTTGTTGTTCATGGCCCACTGGGCCAGGGCATACAGCGCGTCGGCGTCCTTCGGGTCGATCTTCGCCTTCTTCTCGTCGTAGGCCTTCTCCAGGGCGTCGGTGTAGGAGACGCGCTTCACCTCGTCCTTGCGGAACGTGGTCGCGCTGCCGCCGGGCTGGGTGATCGAATAGCCGTCCGGCGTCTCCGCGATCTCGCCGACCAGTTTTCGGCCGTCCTTCAGTTCCAGTTCGCCTTTCTTGGCGGCGAGGGTGCCGATCAGCAGAGCGGTCAAGAGGACGACCGTGACTGGGATAAGTGTCTTCATCGAGCGTCTCCCGTCGCGACAGGCCAGTTTTCACCGAATTCCCGGACTGCAAACCGTTCCGTATGAATGAATGAGCACGCGCAAAACGCCGGGCTGAAGGTCATTATCGGCCATTTGCCTTTTCAAGTAAACAGCGATTCGCGCAGCAGCTTTCAGCGATCAGCGTTCAGCATTCAGCTCTGACGGAGCGCCATCTCCGCTTCCTGCCAAAAGCTGAAAGCTGAGAACTGACCGCTTCCTATTCAGACACGCGGGCGACCGGCTCGTTTGCGGGCGGGCCTATGGGCGGCAGGGGCGTTCGAAGGAATGTCACCAGTTGGCGTGGAATCACCGCCGGCTGGCCCGGGGCCTCCAGCGGGAACGGGTTGGCCCCGAGTCGCTTGCGGCAGTTGGCGGACGACAGCACCAGCAGCGGGTCGCCGCTGGGGACGTTCGAATCGTGGGCGCGGGCGGTCACCAGCAGCCACTGGTCCGACTTCAGCGAGCCCGCCCATCGCTGGCTGCTCGCCTCGGAAAGGTCCGCGCCCTGGCTGAGCGCGAAGCTCCATTCGTACAGCCGGCCCAGCGACGCGCCCGGCAGGCGAATGGAGTCGAACCGCTGATGTATGAACCCCCCAAGCGTGCAGGATGGGCGGTCCGCGACGACGACCCGGACGGCGGGGTCCTGCGAGGCCTCGCGCAGCGCCGCCGTCACGCTGGTGTCCGTGGCGATCACGCCGATCCGCTGCGGATCGGCTGGACCCGACTTCTGAAGCCACTTCACCGCCGCCTGCACGTCCTGCCATTCCTCCAGGCCGAGCGAAATCCGGCCTTCGCTTTCGCCGCAGCCTCGCATGTCGATCAGCAGGAGTTCGTAGCCGGCGTCGTGCAGCGCGGGCACGAGATGGAGCAGTTGCGATTTGTCGGCCCAGGCGCCGTGGCAGAGCACCAGCCCGGCCCGCTGGCGGCGAAGCTCCTGCTCGCCGCCCTGCATGAATCGGCTGGCCGACCACGCCGGCACGTACCACCCCGCCAGCGTCACGCCGTCGCCGGTCTTGATCCGCACGTCGCGATAAAACGCATTGACCGAGGCCGGCGTGGCGTCGGGGTTGGGCGACGGCCGGAGGCCCATGCGGTGCGTCGTCAGGAACACCAGCATCGCCATGACGGCCACGAGCATGACCGGCGCCAACAGCAGGCGGCGCAGCAGGCCACGGACGATCCGCATCGCCCGGACCCGCGGGGTGATTTTCTCGGGCTCCGCCTGGAACGGGTCGATACGCGGATGACCAAGCGTGAGCAGCGGCTTGGTCAGCACGCGCCAGAGACCCGAAAGCAGTCCCGAACCTGCGGCCATTCGATTCCCGCCTTTACGCCGCGCCGCCGCGGGGCATGGGCATCCTGCCCATGCCACGCGGCGGGCATAAGAAGAGCGTCCGGGCAGAGGGCGGCTCACGGGGATCGTCACAGAGCCATGGCCTCAGCCGGGACGCTGCATTGCCACTGCAATCTAGATGAAAATTACTATTCAGAAGAAGGCGAGTCAAAAAAGAAACGCGGCCGGAAGTCTTTCCATTACTTCCGCACTGGCTGAGGCTTATCCGCCAGCACGAACACAAACGCCACCACCCCACGGACCAGTAGCACCACCAGCAGCAGCACCGTCAGCGTCGCCACGATGTAGCTCACTAGCGGCCATCGCGTATGCAGG
>JAQTVL010000595.1 GCA_028706835.1 Phycisphaerae bacterium
CCGCACCTTGCGGCTCCGCGGCCACAACCCGATGGACGCCATCGCCGACGCCCTGCGAACCTACCTGACCACCGGACAACTCCCACCGTTACCCGCCCCCGTCGCTGCAAGCGGGTGAAGTGTTACGAGCGGCGAAGATGCAGCGGTTACCCGACGAGCGCACGCGGCTGCACTTCAAGCAGAGATTCGTTCGCTCGACGAACAGTTGACGGCAATCCGATCGCAGATGAACGACGATAGTGCATTTGGACGGTGGCTCATGCCCACGCCTGTTCCGGCGCCAGGCAATGGTTATCCGATACCCGACGGCGAATTGGGCGTTCGCCGTGACGTGCTGCGTAATTCCGTTGCCAGGGCTCAGCAAGCACTAAGAGAGTATCCGTACCGCCCGCACAGCGGATGGCGATACGTTCCCGTGGTTGCACCGATATGGAACGCGGGAGTCGACTTTAGGTATGGTCACTATGGTTGGGGGACGTTCAATACCGTAATGGCGGGTCTTGATGTCTTCCTCGTCAAGGCGATTGGTACTGCTGCAGGTCGGGGTTTGAGTTCGGCGGTTACGAAGTTAGGGCTGCGTACCGCTGCGGCAAAGACCGGCGTCACGTTGAGTGCCGATGCCGAAGCAGAGGCGATTGCTAAGGAAATATATGATCTTGCCGCAGAGAACGCACCCAGGCTCGCGCGGTTGCAGGGGCGAAACGGTGGACCAGGCATAATTACACGAGTCCGTCGTTTCTTCTATGACAATCGAACGTTTCCGACTGTCAGCCGCAGTTATTGGCGCATTCATGGACCCGCCAATGGTGCTAGTCTTCATCATTGGCTGTTCCCACAATCGGTAGATTGGATTCCACAAGGCATTCGCAATGCCGGTTTCAATCTATTGAGACTTCCTGCAATCATTGAGACTCCGTTTGGTGGATTGAACCAATGGATGGGGTTGAGTCGCAGCCTATGGGCACCCGTAATTGACTGGGGGATAAGATTGGGAATACCCGCTTCACTTCTTGGTGCTTGGCGAGGTGGAACGGCGGTCGGGGGCAAGCTCTTTGGAGATGCAGAGCAATCGGACGAAGTTGCGAAGTAAGGAGAAGCAATGGTGTTCACTCCAAGCCGAGAAACGATGACCGCTGCGGATATTGCTCGTGTGAGTCGCATGGGGAGACGGTTTCATATGCCGGCCTGTGCTGACGGGTCGGTGTTGGATGGTCGGCGGGGGAATGCAGAGAACTCGCTTGAAGTATGTTCTGTCTCGGTTGAAGAGTGCTACATCTTGCCAAGGTTTGACGAGGAACGGCCTTTATACTTGCTGGACGTTGGTGGACTCATTCTTATCCTTTTTGGGCAATGGCTGTACGATCCGACTATAGTAGACGTACCCGAACAAGTTTTAGATCGCTGGCAGTGCAGTGCGAACTTCTTCAGGAAGTTCACCATCAGGTGGTCTGAAGTAATGGGGGTAGTGTTTCATCTGACGGTCGAGGATGATTCGTTCATTGCCGCACAACCATTAGCCGTGGAGTTCAACAAACTGCGCGAATGCTAGGCGATTCCATCACACAGCGGAAACGTGGTTCAGGATTTGCATGAGGCGGGGATCGCCGTGCTCCGTTCCCGGCAAGAGTAGTGTCGGAGCAATCGAGTGTAATGGTCCAGCGATCTTCGTGAGGAAAATGTTCGGGCGTTAATGCTCGATGCAACGGTTCTTTGAGAAGTGAATAGGTGTAATGGTCAATGGCGGTGAATTAGGCCGTTACTCATTGCTCGCCAAGAGTTTGTGCGAGCGACTACGATTCACTATTTCTCGGCGAGCGCGGTTTTTGATATCGCCAGAGGGGTTGGGCGTTTTGCTGACAGTACGAAAGTCACGGTTGTAGGATTCGCAAGGCATTGCATGCCATGATGTTGATGTCTATTTCACTGCCGTTGGTGTAATGGTGTATTGGACCAGCGACTTTTGTGAGGAAGATGTTCGGGCGTTGATGCCCGAGACCACCGCTCCTTGAAATGTGAATAGACGGTTGGCAGACGCCGGACATCGGTTTCTCCGCCATGGGCGCAGACCGCCAGCGCGGCGATGTCGGCATGCGGGACGCGTTTACGCGACTTGCTGGAGCTGAACGACGGGGAGATTCTTGTTGCCCGCGTGGTAGGTGACGACGAGCTCAAGGCGAACGCCGGGTTTGCCGCGGATCGGCACGTTCGGCGCGGCGCACTTCGATCTGCGTGGCCAGGGGGAACCAAAAGGGGCATCCTTGGTCTTGGTCTGACAAGATGAGGGCAAGGAGGCGTCCGATGAGGTGTGGTCCGATAATATCGCTGGCGGCAATGCGATAGCGAATGCTCGATGGTCGGCGGATTAACAGTAGAGACTTTCCGTTGCATGTAGCCTCATGTGGGGCCAGTGGTTACCGTTGCGGCCGACGCGCATTTCACACAAAGTGATGTTCCACGTGGAACATCGGTCGCGTAGTGCGTTACCTTTCGCGGGACGCCACCGGTTGTGGGTCGCGTTCCACGTGGAACATGGCGCTGGGCTGCCCCGGCAACGGCGGGAGTCAGATTTCAGGGGTGGTGTGTGTGTGAAATCTGACTCGTGAAATCTGACTGGCTGGGTTGACAGCCAGATCGTCAGCCAGGTGAAGTGGGACTATGACGCCTGGGGTGACGTGACGCGGACGCGGCAGTCGCACTCCGGGCCGGTGGCCGTCGATTCGCCGGCGGTGTGGTATGGGTATGGCGACGTGGCGTCCCCGGTCCGGGGCGCGGGCGAGACGAACTCCGTGTTTGTGCAGACGCAGACGGTGTCGTATCCGGCTGGGGCGGTGTTAGAATACGGCTACAGCGGCGCGGTGAATAGCGGGCTGGGCCGGCCGAGCGGGGTGGCGGGCGGCGGGACGACCTACGTGGCGTATTCGTATCTGGGGAGCTCGACGATTGTCAGCGTGTCACATCCCGCGGTGGCTGGCGGCCTGACGCTCGATTACGGGGCGACCGGGTCGGCCGGTCTGGACCGGCTCGGCCGGGTGGTCGATCAGAAGTGGAGCGTCGCCGGCAACGCGGCCGACGAGTTCCGCTACGGCTATGACGCGGCTGGGAACCGGCAGTTCCGCGAGAACACCGCCGGCCGATCGGCTGGGCAGG
>JAQTVL010000596.1 GCA_028706835.1 Phycisphaerae bacterium
TGGATCGGCTTCGCGGTGGACCCGGGGAACGCGGTGGCGGAGTCGAACGAGGCGAACAACATCAACGTCGGGGCAGGGCTGGACCGCGGCAGTTTCTCGTCGGAGGCGAACCTGCCGAGCCCGCTGGCTGGGTCCGGTTTCGTCGCCACGCCGCTGACCCTCCAGACGCCGATTACCGCCGGCATCGGCGACGAGTGGATCGGCGCGTACGATATCGACGTGTTCAGCTTCACCGTCGCGACCGCTCAGCAGCTTGCCATCGACATCGACCGGGCCTCCGGGCCGCTGGACGCATACCTTCGGCTGTACGACGCGGCGTGGAACCTGGTGGCCTCGAACGACAACGCCGCAGCCCCCGGCGAGACGGCCAGCTCGGACCCCTACCTCCTGCGGACCTTGAACCCCGCGACGTACTACGTCGTGGTCAGCTCGAAGGAGAACCGCAGCGCCGACCCGCGCGGTTTCGTGGGCAGAGTGGCCGGGGGCACCGGCACATACGTGCTCACCGTCGCCCCGCCGCTGCCGGACCTGGCGGGCGTCTCGTTCTCCGCAACGCGAAGCGACACGTTCCTGGCCAATGGCAAGATGACGTTGTCATATGCGATTCGCAACGTGGGGGCGGCCGCCGCGGGCGAGTTCACCGTGTTCTTCTGGCTGTCGGACGACAGCCACATGGACAGCGGCTCGCCGGACACGTGGGTGGGCAGCAAGACGGTCACGTCGCTGTCGGCGATGCACAGCTATCGCGGGTCGACGGATGTCTACCTGCCGCTGCCGGCACGAACGGACCCCTACTGCACCGACAACGAGTACTGGATCGGCATGGTCATCGTTCCAGCCGACACGTGGGTCGATGCCGTGGCTGCCAACAACGCCAACCAGGGCAACGGGGTGGACATGGCGCCGCTGTGGAGCGAGGCGAACGTGTCCTCGCCGGCGGGGGACAAGCCCAAGGCGGTCGCGCTCGGCGTGGGCTGGCCTCATGCGGGCAACCTCGGCGGTGACGAGTGGATCGGCCCGCGGGATGTCGACCTGTTCAGCGTGTCGCTGGCGGAGGGCCTCAAGTACAACATCGACCTGGATCGCACGAGCGGGGCGCTCGACTCTTACGTCCGCGTCTACGACAGCAAGTGGCATCTGCTTGCAGCCAACGACAACGGCGCGGGGCCGGACGAATCGGAGGGCGTTGACTCATTTCTGACCTATCTCTGCGAGAAGACCGGCACGTACTACGTTGTTGTCTCCGACGTGGCCAACGGCGACGCCGATCCGACGGTGCTGGCCGGGCGATCGGCTGGCGCAACCGGGCAATACACGGTGACGGTTTCCAGCGTCGACGCGGACCTGGCTGGCACGTCGCTGGCGGTCTCGCCGTCTGACCCGGCGAGCAACGGCGGGGCCGTCGGGGCGGATTTCGCCATTGCGAACCTTGGCGAGCGAGAGAGCGGGCCGTTCCGCATCAAGTTCTTCCTGTCGGCTGATTCGACGATTTCGGGGGCGGACACGGTGGTGGGCAGTTATGTCTGCGACGGCGTGAAGGGCTACAGCACGATTGAGGATCACGTCGCGCTCGCCCTGCCCGCGACCGATCCGTTCCGCGACAGCAACCGCTACTGGATCGGGATGATCGTCGACGATCGCAACGATGTGGCTGAGAGCGACGAGACGAACAACTCCAATCGCGGCGAGGGGCTGGACACCGCAGCCGTCTCGTCCGAGGCGCACGTGCCGAGCGCCACCGATGGCGTCAATGCCGACCCGACCTCGCTGCGGGTGGGTGCGTCGGCGAGCGCGGCCATCGGCGACGAATGGATCGGGGCACGCGACATCGACACGTATCGCGTGCAGGTGCCTGCGGGCAGGACGATCGGCTTTGACGTGGACTCAGCCGGCGGGTTCGATTCGTACCTCCGGCTGTACGACGCCAACTGGGCGCTGCTGGCTGCGAGCGACAACACTGCCGGGCCGGGCGAGGGGCCGGGCAGCGACAGTTACATCGAACGCACGTTCGACGCGAGCACGCTGGTGTACGTGGTGGTGTCCGCGGCCGCCAACTCGGCGGCGGATGCCCGGCTGCTGACCGGCAGAGCAGCCTCGGGCACGGGCAACTACACGCTGTCGGCGTTGAACATCGCCCCGGACCTGAACGCGACGGCGGCTGACGGCCCGGGCCAACTGGTCTGGGGCCAGACGCTCGATGTCGATTTCAGCATTGGCAACGCGGGTTTCCGGCCTAGCGGCGCGTTTGAGGTGGGGGTCTACCTGTCGTCGGATGCGACCATCTCGGCGCAGGACTTCTGCGTCGGCAGGTATGCGATCGCCGACCTGCCGGCAGGCCTGGGGCAGGCGGCGACGCTGTCGGTCACGCTGCCTGCGGTTGCCCCCGCGGGGTTCCCCGCGCTGGGCACGGTCTACCTGGGCGTGCTGGCGGACCCGGACCAGCGGGTTGCGGACCCGGTCCGGGCGGACAACGCCTGGGCGTCGAGCGCCCAGCAGATCACCGTGCCGGTGCAGGCGCTGGACGCGAAGCGCCCCGTGGTCTTCCCCGATCAGAACGGCGACATCGTTACGGTCAAGCTCACCGGCAAGGGATTCGGCGTGGTCATGTTTGTTCACAACACGCCGTCCGACATGGCGGCGATCAACCTGGCCGGGACCGACGCCAAGAGCAAGCTGGCTGTCACGGTTCGCAAGGCCGGCGCGGGCGACGGGCGGACGCCGCTGCCCGCCTTGACGGTGGACGGCTCGCTTGGCGGGCTGGATGTGCGGGCATGCAACCTGGCGGACGACATCCTCGTGGACGGCGGCGTCGGCAAGTTGCAGGCCGGCGTTGTCACCGGCGGCCACACGATCACGCTGGCGGGCGGGACCACGTTCCCCGGCGGCGGGACGCTGACGTTCGGCGCGGTGTCCGACCTGACGCTGGACTCCGCGATGGCCATCAAGTCGCTGACGGCGACGAACTGGCTGGACACCGGGGCGGCCGACGTGATTCGCGCCCCGTGGATCGCCAAGCTGAACATCAAGGGCGCGGGCAGGGCGCAGGCCGGCGATTTCGGCGTCGGCCTGGAGACGACCAACCTGTCCACGCCGGCGGGGAAGGCGGCGCTGGACGGGGTGA
The DNA here is from genome assembly GCA_028706835.1 of Phycisphaerae bacterium. GTDB lineage: Bacteria > Planctomycetota > Phycisphaerae > JAJVII01 > JAJVII01 > STB-87. Next base: position 3,122 of record JAQTVL010000596.1, read on the forward strand.
AGGTAACCGGTGACGTGGTCGGCGG
>JAQTVL010000597.1 GCA_028706835.1 Phycisphaerae bacterium
TGCTGTGGCGCGAGAGCCACGCCGGTGCGCGAAAGCGGTGCCTCGACCGCCTGCGGCGGCCTCGACACCGCACTCCACAAACAGATATTCGCTCTTTGCTGTCGAGTGCGCTGTCTTCGCTCGATGTCTACCGACGGACTTGTGTAGATACCAATGGAGCCAACCATGCGACACCTCGTCCTCCTGACTGCGATCCTGATGCTCGCCGGGGGCGCCATCGCCCAGACGAGCCAGCCGGGCGACCTCGAGAAGGCCATCGCCGCGCTGCCGGATAACACGTGGATGAAGCTGTCGCCGGCCCGCGAGCCGGCTGGGCGGAACTACTGCGCCCCCTGCCCCGGCGACGGGAAGCTGTTCTACTTCGGCGGCGACCGCATGAGCAACGAGTTCAACGACGTCGAACTCTACGACATCAAGGCGAACACCTGGACGCAGAGCTGGGAGCCGGACCTCAAACCCGACGCCGAGCCGGGCTCGAAGGAAAAGGAACTCGACGCGAAGCGGGTCTTCGACGCCGGCACCGGCCGGCTCTGGCCGATGCGGACGTTCCAGCAGGTCTGCTATCTGCCCGAGCGCCGGAGCTTCCTGTATTCCGGCCACGTCGGGACGTGGATTTACGACCCGGCTGCGAAGAAGTGGTCGAACCCGAACGGCCCGCATTCGCCGGGCGCAAAGTTTGCGCCGCACACGGTGCTGGCCTGGCAGAGCTACCACACGTTCTACTCGCCGCAACTGAAGGCGCCGGTCTGCATCGTCACCGCCCGGCCGTTCGGGGTCTACGTCTATGACGCGGACAAGGCCGAGTGGAAGCAGCGGAAGGCCGACATCCCGCCCACGATGCAGTGGTACGAGCTCTATTCGACGTGGGTGTCGACGCTGAACGCACACCTGATCTCCCAGCGCGGCAAGCCGTTCATGTGGCTCTATGACGCAGCCGAGGAGAAATTCACCGCCATCAAGGATGTGCCCGAAGTGCTGCAAGGCACGCAAGCGTTGGCCTACGACTCGGCAGCCGACACGATCATCGCGTTGGAGCAGTACAAGCTCGACCCGGAGAACCCGAGTTCCAAGGCCGGCGTGGAAGTCTGGGCCATGTCGCCGAAGGCACTGGCCTGGAAGAAGTTGGACCGCGACAAGGAGAAGGCCAGCCCAACCGGTTACGCCACCGGTAGTTGGGCGCCGCTGGTCTACGACGCAAGCCGTAGCGTGTTCATCTTCCTGAACCGCCCGACGCCGACGACCTGCGAGACGTGGGCGTACCACTACAAGGCGGCTGGGAAGTGAATGATAAGATGGGCCGGTTGGGCCGTTTGGTCGAAGATTTCAAGGGGGGGGTATGGACGTGAAATCTTCTGGGAAAAGTTGGATTTCAAGAGGGGGGTAGGGATGAAATCCAACTCTTGAAATCCAACTCACGCGCCGGGTCGAACGCCTGGGGTGTAGCCTGCGGGGGGAAAAATGCGCGTCGCCGGCGATCTTTTTTGCGTTGCGCCAAACCTGAGCTACAATTGACCTCACTCGCCACGGAGATGTCCACTCTAGGAGATGAACATGTTCAGCGCACGGAGGCGCTTCTGGTTGCTCGGGGGAATCCTCGTACTCATCAATATCGCCGGGCTGGTTTGGATCCGGCAAAGCCTTGTCGGCAGGGCGTTTACCACGCGCTTCCGCGTGATGTCACTGCTGCCGCAGGCGAACTTGGACGCCGCTGACCGCCTGGCCCTGCTCTTCGACACGCCGGTCGTGCAGGCCGGCGCGATCGGCAGGGCGCTCGATCGCCCACCGTTCATGGTGTCGCCGTCGCCGGCGGGGCACTGGCAGTGGTCCGCGGTCGATCGACTGGAGTTCGTGCTCGACAAGCCGCTGCCGGCTGGTCGGCGGTTCAAGGTGCTGCCGGCTAAGGACTTCGAACTCACCCTCGGCGGGGCGCTGGTGGGCAAGAGCGAGTTCGAGGTGCAGACCCGGGCGCTACAGGTCAAGGCCTGCACCGTCGCCCACGTCGACCCGGACGGGGTGGACATCCTGTTCGAGTTCAACCAGCCGGTCGCGCCGCGCGACCTGATCGAGGCCCTCACCGTCAAGGACGACAAGGCGAAGCTGGCCCCGGTCCCCCTCGGGCACGACCCGGCTGACAAGATCATGGTCCGCACCCCCCGGCCGGCCAAGACGGAGTTGGCTGTCCGCCTGGACAAGGAGTTGACCGGGCACGGCGGACAACTCGCCCTCGGCTCGGCCTTCGCTACCACGCTACAGGTCGCCCAGAAGTTCCGGCTGACGCGGGCGGACGTGTCCAATCCGGGGCTGGAAGAGACGGTCGGGGTGATGCTCGGCTTCAGCACCCAGCTCGACAAAGAGCAGGCTACGCCGCAGGTTACGGTCACGCCGCCAGTGAAGGACCTCCAGGTCGTGCGCGAGACCTATGGCCTGCGGCTGGCTGGGCCGTTCGCCTGCGGGCAGCGATACAAGGCTGAAGTGCCCGAGACGATCCGGTCCGCCGGCGGCGAGTCGCTCGGCCAGGCGGCAACCATCTACTTCGAGGTTCCCGACCGCGAGCCGGCGGTGCGGTTCCCATTCGCCAACGGCATCCTGTCGCCGCAGGGCAACCTGAGCCTCGACGCCGAACTCGTGAACGTGGTGGGCGTTAAGCTCGCGATGGCGAAGGTCCACGCGAACAACCTGGTCGCGCACCTCAACGAGGCCGACGAGGCGATGACCTCACGGTCGCTGCCCGAGAAGACCATCAAGCTCGACCTTCCGCACAACCAGCCGACCAAGACGGCGCTCGACCTCGGGGCGTTGCTGGGCGATCCGAAGGAGAAGGAGAAGTCCATCCGCGGCGTGTATCGCGTCTTCCTGCAATCCACCGCCGACCGCTGGACCGACGCCAGCTCGATGGTCGCGATTACCGACCTGGGCCTGACGGCCAAACAGCAGCGCGACGGCTACCTCGTGTTCGTCACGTCGCTGCGGACCGCCAAGCCGCTGGAGGGCGTGAAGGTCTCCGCGATCACGCGGAACAACCAGGTGATCGCCACAGCCGTCACCGACGCCGACGGCCTGACCACGCTCCGCACCCCGGCCAAGCACCCGGACGGGCCGGTGTGGGTGCTCGTGGCGGAGGCGACGGGC